>NZ_JAPEIB010000001.1:0-225652 GCF_028823735.1 Algoriphagus sp. NF | reverse complement strand
ACAGACTCATTATTGCGGCTGTCTACCCATACGTGCAACATCACGAATAGTCATATAAATCAAAAGGAACTTCCTGTAATTCCTCTATTTGGGGCTCGATACCCTCCGCGCACCACTCGTAGGTATTGTTGGTAATGCGGTTAGTAAAGTCATATTCAAAAATGTAAGAGCGATCTGCATCCATAAATTTTCCCAACTCCTGAAGCGTACGTTGTACGGTAGGAGCCACTTCAATAGGGTCAATATGAATGTAATCCATGGCCGTACCTGCTAGCAATTCCTGCAATTTCACTTGCTTGCGAAGTTTTTGCTCTGCCAGAGTTTGCTTAGTGATATCGGTAAAAGTAGCTATCACATGACTTATTTTTTTTGAATGCTTGGTGAAGACCGGTTGGGAATTAACCAATAACCAAACAAAAGTTTGCTTTTCTGGATGATATACTCCCATGATGACATCCTCTACTTTCAGGCCTTGAGTTAAGGAGATCATGGCAGGGTGCTCCTCACCCGGAAAATCGCTTCCATCGGGATGGATGACTTTCCAAAGCGGGTCGACCGGTTTGGTTCCTTTTATTTGTTCCAGGCTAAGACCTAGGAGTTTCAAGGCAGCCTGATTAGCATCTATTATTTCTCCATCAGCCCTATGATAAACCACCCCTTGTGCCATGGTGTGAAACAAACGCTTGAATCTTCTTGTAGACTTTAGCAATTGTTTAATGGTATTTTGATAGGGGCTTATGTTTTCTATGATAAATCCAAAAAGTTCGGCATTTCGATTATAAATGGGGATTCTAGTGACATTCAAGATAAGCTCCTTACCACTGCCTGTTTGTATTTTTAGTTGTTCTAAAAATTCCAAAGAAGAGCTTAGAATGTGGTCAAGAACCGATTTGTATTCATGGAATTCATTGGGATCTGATTCATCCAATTCCAACCATTGTATCATAATTTCATTCAGAAATTCAATTTTCTGAATTCCTGGATTCCAAATGATAACTCCTTGGCGAAGTCGGTTCAATAGGTCGACATCTTTGAGAAAGAATTCCTCTTTGGGATGTGTCCATTCCTTAATCTTGACTAGGAAATAATCCTTTTTGAGAAGTGAGATTTCGTGAGTAAAGATTTCACCGGTAGCTATCAATTCCCTTAGAATGGAGCCATCTTGTATTTTTCCTTTAGATTGCTCTAGGCCAGGAAAGAGATCGAAATAATTTTTATCAAGATCAATTGGAGAATCTAGTTTATGATCTATGAGAGATTTGCTGAGATGTAGGACTTTTCCATGATTGTCGACAATCAGGAATTTACAGTCAATGTGATTTAAAATCTCATCAACCAAACTTGCAACTTGGAACATTTTAAAAGGGGTGATTTCGCCTCTGATCTTCTTAGACTATCGAAATTTCAATAATTTATTTATAAATTAAAACCATATCACCCAATATTATTTTGAAGTAAATACAAAATATTAGATTATATTTTATATTATTATATAATGAAAAACGAATAATGGTATTGGAATAATTAAAGTAAATATTCTTTTTTTAAAAAAAATAGCCTTCTAATACCAAATAGACTCAAGGAGATAATAAATTAAAAGGGAAGGATGATGCCTGAAAAATGGAAAAAAGGGTTGAAAGATATCCTTAGATTTTGATTATTAATGAAAAAACCTTCTCTGGATTGTTCAATTCTATTGAATAGCAGAGAAGGTTTTCATTCAGGGTAAAATGGCTTGATTTAATCTAAAGCTTTTAAAATATCTTTTTCATTTGATTATGGGGATTTAGTCCACCAACCAAAGATACTCCCCATATCCAGCTGATTCCATTTCTGATTTGGGGATGAATTTCATCGCTGCTGAATTCATGCAGTAACGCAAACCTGTTGGGGCCGGACCGTCGTAAAACACATGACCAACATGACTGTTTCCAAGTTTACTTCTGACTTCTACTCGAGTCATTCCAAGGCTTTTGTCAATTGGTTTATCAATAAGGCGAGCATCGATTGGCTTTGTAAAACTTGGCCAACCCGAGCCAGATTCATATTTATCCCTGGAACTGAAAAGTGGAGCACCGGAAACTATACAAACGTAAATTCCTTCCTCCTTATTCCCATTGTATTCATTTTGGAAAGCATATTCGGTAGCGTCTTCCATAGTTACCTCATACTGCAGTGGAGTGAGTTTTTCTTTCAACTCATCTTTTGGAGTGGCAGGATACTTCTCTGCACTTAATTCAGGCCAGTGCTTTTTGATAAAGGCATCTCTTCCACTTCCTTTTCGATAGGCGTAGTAATCCGCCGGATTCTTTTTGTAGTAATCCTGATGGTACTCCTCTGCCGGGTAGAAATTGGTGTATTTGATTATTGGGGTAGCAATTGGCTTTTCGAATCTTCCTGATTCATCCAGTAGTTTTTTAGAGTCTTCAGCTACTCTTTTTTGCTCGGCAGAGTGAAAGAAAATAGCGGACTCATACTGAGATCCCCGATCATAAAAAGAGCCCCCTACATCTGTAGGATCGAAAGTTTGCCAAAAGATATCTACTAATTCGGAATAGCTGATGACTTCGGGGTCATAGGTAATTTGGACTGATTCGCGGTGGGAAGTTTTGCCGCTACTTACTTCTCCGTAGGTAGGGTTCTTTTCCTTACCTCCTGCATACCCGGATATCACAGTGATGACTCCGTCCAGATCTTCAAATGGCGCTTCCACGCACCAAAAGCAACCACCTGCAAAGGTGGCTAACTCTGTTTTTCCTGAAAATTGGGCAAGTTTTTGGCTGTCTTCTTCTGTAAGCTCTTGAATTTCGGTAGACTCTTGTGGGCTGCTGCAAGCCATAAAGAGTCCTAAAATGAAAGTAAGCATAATGCTGTATTTGGATTTTAAGTGATACATTCTGATGGATTTATTCTGTTCGGTTCGGTTTTTGTAATTCTAAGTCTTGAACCAACTCTAAAACCAAACAATCTGGTTTCTGTTTTGATTCATTGACCTCAGATACGTAAAAAAATCCTAAAAAGGATTGTCCGACAAATTACAAAAAGAGATTCTGTACCGACTTCTTACAAAACCTTCTAGCCATGGCAAAGCTGAATTATCTATTTATCCTCGTATTTGTTTTCATAGCTCCACTTCAATTGCATGCTCAGCAAGGTTCAGGTCTAGGCTTGAAGTTTGGTACTAATTACAATACCTCCGGCAAATATTTTAAAGATGCTGGACAGGTTTGGAAAGAGCCTTTTGGAAATGTAGGCTATCATGCGGGGCTTTTTTACACCATGAACTCCTATGATATCTATTTGCGACCTGAGGCGGTATTTACTGAGACTCGATTTCAAACGGTCAATGGAGAGGCATTTACCCAACGGATAGATGTGCCTGTTTTGGTGGGGATTCGCTTATTTAAAGTGCTGACTGCTTTTGGAGGACCATCAGTACACTATACCTTAGACGACAATTTTTTACCCTCCCAATCGGCAGAATTCAATAAGCGACTTCGACTTGGGTATCAGTTTGGCTTCGGAGTAGCGATAGGTCCCGTTGGTCTGGATCTTCGCTATGAGCGGGAATTCAATGACCAGCGAATCAATTTGGATAGGATTTTGGGTGCAGACAAAAGCTTTCGTTCAGAGCAGATTGTTTTGGCACTTTCCCTACGTGTTTTTGGACCGTAATTATTGGGGAGTTTCTTCAGGGAAAAATTTTGCAAAAATTTCTCTCCAAATATCATATCCAGTCTTATTCATATGAAGTTGATCCTGAAGAAATATGTCGGACTTAGGATTCCCATCTTCGTCAAGCATAGGGGTCCAAACATCTACAAAACCTACATTTTCTTTTTTTTCGGTGTAGGACTTCATAGCTTCATTCAGCGCCAAGTATTGTTCTTTTTTGTCCCATCTCGAAGGGCTTGGTTTTGCACTGATTAGATATACCTGGCAATTTGGATCCACAACTTGAATCCGCATTACGATCTGCTCGAGGTCAGAAATGATTTCATCGATCGATGTGCCATTGTTGATGTCATTGTCTCCCTCGTATATAAATACTCGTGCGGGTCGCAATTGTAAAACCAAAGGGTATAAATGCCTCTTCAGATCCGCTGCAGTAGATCCGCCAAACCCCGTATTGATGATTGGTTTTTGAGGGAAATCTTCCTGGAGGCTGACCCACATCCGTATCGAAGAGCTTCCGGTGAAAAGTGTGCTTCCCACCTGATAACCATCGCGTTTTAGTCTGTCGGCAATTAGTTTGACTTCCTTCTCAAAAGGAACAGTCTGAGATTGGACTTCTCCAATGAAAAAGCCGATCAATAGGAAAAGGGAGACTAGGGTCGTTTTCATTTTCCAAACATAATTCAAAAAAGGCCTGATCCAAAACCGATCATCCCCTGAACGTAATCGAACAATTCGTGCACTTTTCAAGATTGTTCATTTCTATGGTTTTGACACCAAAATCAGGCTTTCTGCCCCCATTCTAGGTATTTCGGCCCAAAGAGATTGTAGTGTATCTATTTTGCATGCATTTTGGCGTTAGGTAAAAGACAGATCACCAAATCCCTTTCTTATGAATCAATTGACTAGATTTTTTTGGTTTTGCAGCGGAGCCAATTTTTCCATTTTAAAGCGAACTCCCACCGAGTCCAATAGGTATTTTGGTATTGGTGCGACTGTGTTTTTTACCGGAGTTCTGGCTGCTTTGGCCGCGGGCTATGCATTACACACGGTGTTTCAAAGTCTTTTGCCTGCGGTCTTATTCGGGATGCTATGGGGTTTGATGATTTTCAATCTAGATCGATTTATCGTGTCAAGTATGCGTAAAAAAGAGCGTGCTTGGGCAGAATGGAAGCTGGCAATTCCAAGATTGGTTTTGGCCGTTTTATTGGCCTTGGTCATTTCTAAGCCTTTGGAGTTGAAAATGTTTGAGCGGGAAATCAATCGGAAATTAGACGAAAAGAAAACTGAATTCATCGCTCAATCCAAAGCTAATTTGGCTAAAGGTTTTCCTGAAATTCAGGAATTGGAATCTAGGATAGAGACGCTAAAAGAAGAGGTTTCTAAGGCGGAGTCCTTTCGCGATCAACTACAGAAGGAATATG
The DNA here is from genome assembly GCF_028823735.1 of Algoriphagus sp. NF. NCBI lineage: Bacteria > Pseudomonadati > Bacteroidota > Cytophagia > Cytophagales > Cyclobacteriaceae > Algoriphagus > Algoriphagus sp. NF. The sequence goes on along the minus strand of NZ_JAPEIB010000001.1, from coordinate 220,553 downwards.
ATGCAGAGCGATTCGGCGAAAAGACCTCAGGCACAAGTGGGATTGTAGGGCTTGGTACAAATGCCAAGAAAAAGGAACAGCAGCTGGATGCAGCGCAAATTGCTTTGAATACGTTGCGAAGCAGAAACCAAGTTCGAATTGACACACTAGAGGCCCAGATTCGGGAGTTTATGGCTTTGCGTCAGGCAGAATTTGAAAAGCAGCAACCGGGTATCGACGGCTTTGATGGACTAGCCGCACGGATGGACGGGCTCTCAGCTTTGACAAGCGAAAGTTCGGCTATGGCTTTAGCCAACATTTTCATAATGCTGCTTTTCATCGCAATCGAGACGGCGCCTATTTTTGTCAAATTAATCTCACCCCGTGGGCCTTATGACGAACTTCTAGAACTTCATGAGGAAAAGGTAAAGCTATTCAAAGGAGAAAAATGGGTTATTGCCAAAGGTGAATCCGATGCTCGGGTAGGCTATTTTCAGGATACGCACTTCTATGCGACAGATTTGAAAAAAGAAAAAACCAACCGAAAAAACAGAGCTAAAACTGATCGTGAATTGGCAAATTGGGATTGAAAAAGCAAAGAAAATCAGATAGTTGCTTTGAAATACGTGTAAATATTTTTTTCTTTACGGCATAAAATGATATCTGAGCCATGGATACTAAAATCACTTTGTCTTTTAATAAAGAGATCATAGACCGAGCCAAGGATTTTGCCGACCAAAATAATATCAGCCTTTCCAGACTGACGGAGTTTTTGTATGCGCAGATGACTTCCAAAAATTACCAATCTTTGGAGGAGCTTCCGATTGCTGATTGGGTGAATATGGTGTCTGAGGGTGAGGTAGAATACAAGCGCACGTCATCGAGTCGAAAGGCAATGAAAGATGAGTTTTTCGATAGCAAAAAATGAAGCTTTTTCTAGATGCGAATGTTTTAGTATCTGTATTAAATAAGGAATATCCGCTTTTTCCGCATTCGGCGCGAATATTAAGTTTGGCTGATCAGTTGCGCTATCAACTTTACACCACACCTATTTGCTTGGCTATTTCTTTCTATTTTGCCGAGAAAAAAAGTGGTGCTGGCCTTGCTAAACGAAAAATGGAAGTCCTTTCTTCCAAGCTTCATATAGCTTCAGTCGATTCGATAGTGGTTTCTCGAACAGTTTCTGATCCTAGTGTGGTGGATTTCGAGGATGGCTTGGAGTATTATTCGGCTTTGCAACATGAATGTCAAGCCATCATCACCGAGGACTCGGAAGGCTTTTATTTTTCGGAGATCCCCGTTTATGACTGTAAGAAATTCTTGGATGAAGTGGTATTTTAAACCTACTTCTGGTTTAAATTTTTTTTAGCGTTTCAGCTGCCACCTGATCTAACTGATCCATCGTTTTACTTACCGACTTCCACTCAGCGAATCCCACGATTTTGATGAGAAATCCTAGGAATTTTCCCGGATTGATCAGCTTTCTTGCGAGAGTAGAAATGTTTTTATCTCGGTCCTGAATCTGAAAGTCTTTATTTGGATCAATGTGATATTCTCCAGCATACTTCCAAGCACCGTCTCTGGCAATTTGAATCGAAAAATTAAGAAGCATCTCATCCCGGCCTTTTGCCAAGGGGATTAACCAACCAAAAATTGGAGAAATCTTACTGATATTAGCTTTCACATCGTCGACTAGCTCTGAAAGGATGAAATTAATTTGGTCAAAATCACTTTTGATCGCTTGAAGCTCTTTCCCTTTCATTGTTTCAGAGGCAGCAATCCCAAGGTCCAAATTGATGTGGGCATTGATCCCCAAGAGTAAATGTTGCAATACGAGATGCTTGGTGTTTTTGCTAGCCTCAAAAGCCAATCTCCAGCTTTCAGTGATTGCTTGACTTTGCACCCAGCCTTCATATGCATCGATAAATCGCTTGGCAAAAAGCACATCTAGGATCTCCATTCGAGGATTATCTTCGAATTCTCCTGCTAGAATTCCATCTCTGACCCTTCGTGTGACTTGCCTGTAAAGAATCGCAAAATATCCTATCCGGCTTTGCTTGGAACGGCATTCAGAAATGATTTGATCCAATTTTTCAAGAACCTCTTCGATTTTTGTCATTTACCTACTTGATAAAAAATCCTTCTAATAAATCACCCACATAAAAGGCAACCATTGCGGCCAACAAACCTAATGCTAGTGTTTCGAAAATACTTCTTCCAACTGCCGTCTGATTAACCCAGCTTTTCATCCAGCCTATGATCATAAAGGCAACACCGGTAAGAATGCTGGTGTATAAAAATAGATGTTTTTCGATGGGGCTAAAGAAATCAATCAAATAAACCAAAAGGGGGATAAACCCGACAAGAATGAACGAAATCAAAGTGGCTAGTCCGATTTTAAAAGGACTTTTGTTCTCTTCCATCATTTCGAGCTCATCCTTCATCATCTCGGCTACCCAAAGATCCTTGTCAGAGCAGATTTGATCCACTACTTTTTCTAATAGCTCACCTTTGAAACCTTTTGCCTCGTAGATTTCGCGGATTTCTTCCCGTTCCTTTTCAGGTATATTTTCTACCTCCCAGTATTCGATTTTTTCATGCTTTTTGAAATTCTCCCGGTCGGTTTTGGCAGAAAGATAAGCCCCTACAGACATAGAGAAACCATCAGCAAGAAGATTTGCAAAGCCAAGAATTATGATGATTCCTGTGTCTAGATTGGCTCCAAAGCCTCCTGCTACTACTGCAAAAGTGGTAACTGCTCCGTCTATACCTCCGTAGACAAACTCTCGCATGTATTCCTGAAGTTTGCCAAAGCGTTCGGATTCCTGATGTAATAATTTCTCGTTCATGATTAGGGGAGATTTTTTAAGAAAAACTGCTTCACATTCTCACCCATTACAGCACGTATTTCAGATTCGGAAAATCCTGCTTCCAGAAGTCCTTCCACGATCAGCGGCAATCCTGTAATATCAAATGGAACAGCAACCGAGCCATCGTAATCAGAACCTAAGGCCACATACTCAATTCCTACCAAATCACGCACGTGTTTGATAGAAGCGATAATGTTGGGGATCTCCGGAGTGCCGACTGCCATATCAAAAAAAGCAATCCCGATGATTCCTCCATTTTTAGCGATTTTTTGAATTTGCTCATCGCTAAGGTTTCGCTGGGAGTCCAATACACCCCTGACTCCCGTATGGGAAACAATCACAGGTTCATTACTTAAATTAAGCACATCTTCGACAATGGCAGGGGATGAATGGGCAAGATCAATGAAGATACCCAATTCATTCATTCGCTTGATGGCAGCTTTTCCAAAATCTGAGAGACCTTCTCCGCTTTCTCCATGAGCTGAACCTCCCAATTCATTGTCAAAAAAGTGCGTAGGTCCAATCATCCGGATTCCTGCTTCAAACACGGCATCAATATTTTCGAGATTACCCTCCAAGGCATGTCCGCCTTCGATTCCGAGCATGCCACCAATAGCTTTTGGATTGGATTCACGCATTTGTAGAAGTTTCTCAAAGTCAGCTTTTGTCTTAATCAGGATAGCATTTTCACCTTCTTTGGAAATAAACCCATCCAAGGCCTGCGCCTGGGAAAGGGTACGATTGATCAGACTAAACCAATTCGATGGACTTTCACCTTTTGCAATGGTAAGCGGGGTGATATTGTCAAAAGCGTCGGCACTATTTTCCTGCATGTTTTGACCAGCAGGAGATTTAGATACAATTGTAAACATCTCAAAAGCCACATTTCCTTCTCGCATTCGAGGGAAGTCTACATGACCTCGATCTCCTCGCTTGGTCAAGTCTCTTCCCCAAAGCAATGCATCACAATGAAGATCAGCAATAAAATCCAGTCGATCATAAAGCTCTTGAGCTTCTGATGAGACGACATAAGGACCAGGTATTTTTACTGGATTTCTTTGAGCCTCGATATAGGAAGGCACGGTGTTGATCCCTATGAGATAGATCAAAAATAGGGATAAAAGGAAAATCAGAATTCTCTTCATAAGCCGGGTAAATTCTGATTAAGATAGTAAAAGAATGAGTATTTAGAAATGAGGCTGCTAAGCAAAGTGTTCTTTCCAAATGGATGGAATCAGGAAATTTAGAAAAAAGAGCTTTGTTCGAGTATCTGCGAGAACCGTATTTCATGGAGAGCCTTAAAGGTCTGAAACCATGCAGGCTTATCAAGCCTCCTGTTCCAAATACTCTTCTCCAGTTAGGATAGGTTCCAGGTTTTCAAGCTCTTCCATGGTGAATATCCTGGACCGAATGATGAATCGGATTCCCATGGGAATTTCGATCGAGAAACTACTGCCTCGACCTGGAGTAATGTCTAAAGTTAATTGGGTGTGTTTCCAGTACTCAAACTGATCGGCTGACATAAAAAAGTCACATCCATAGACTTTCCCCATCCAAACATCTTGAGAACCTACCTTAAAATCTCCCTTTTCGAAGCACATGGGAGAAGAGCCATCACAGCAACCTCCGCTTTGGTGGAACATCAATTCATTGCCAAATCGCTTTCGTAAGGTATCGATGGTTTCTTTCGCCGAATCAGTGATCAAGATTCTTTTGGTTTGAGGCATGGTTTTTTGGGTTTAGGTTAAAAGCAAATAAAGGCGGGGAAAAGTTCTCCCCGCCTTTGAATCATGGAAATCGTTAATTCTAGAAGAATCCTAATTTCTGTTTGCTGTAGGAGATTAACATGTTTTTGGTCTGGCGATAATGATTGAGCATCATCGCATGATTTTCACGTCCAAATCCTGATTTTTTATACCCTCCAAACGGTGCATGCGCTGGATAGGCGTGGTAGCAATTGACCCAAACACGGCCTGCTTTGATCGCGCGAGGTACTTGATAAAGCTCATGAGCATCTCTAGACCAAAGGCCGGCACCTAGTCCGTACATGGTATCATTGGCGATTTCAATTGCCTCTTCGGTGGTTTTGAACGTAGTCACACAAGTGACCGGTCCAAATATTTCCTCTTGGAAGACACGCATCTTGTTGTGTCCCTTAAGGATAGTTGGTTGAATGTAATAGCCAGTTTCCAAACCGGAATTCAATCCTGCTTTGGCCCCTCCAGTGAGGACTGATGCTCCTTCTTGTTTCCCGATTTCGATATAAGAAAGAATCTTTTCATACTGATCGTTGGAAGCCTGAGCACCCATCATGGTGTCTTCGGCCAAAGGATGTCCCATTTTGATAGCCTTGGTCCGAGCAATAACTCGCTCCATGAATACGTCATAGATGTCTTCATGAACCAAAATTCGAGAAGGACAGGTACAAACTTCACCTTGGTTGAGCGCAAACATCACAGCACCTTCCACACACTTGTCAAAGAAATCATCATCGGCATCGGCGATTGACTTCATGAAGATATTTGGAGATTTTCCTCCCAGTTCCATGGTGACTGGAATCAAGTTTTCAGAAGCATATTGCATAATCAGTCTACCCGTGGTGGTCTCTCCGGTGAAGGCTACTTTAGCTACTCTTGGAGAGGTCGCTAATGGCTTTCCAGCTTCCGGTCCAAATCCCGAAACTACGTTTAGTACGCCTGCAGGTAAAATGTCTCCTATCAATTCCATCAATACCATGATGCTTGTTGGGGTTTGCTCAGCTGGCTTTACCACAGTGCAGCAGCCTGCAGCTAGTGCCGGTGCGATTTTCCAAGTAGCCATCAGAAGCGGGAAGTTCCAAGGAATGATTTGTCCCACTACGCCAAGTGGCTCATGAAGGGCGATGCTTACAGTATGTTCATCATGTTCTGAGATAGTGCTTTCATCAGCACGGATGACACCGGCAAAATATCTGAAGTGATCCACACAAAGTGGAAGATCGGCAGCTCTTGTTTCCCGTAGTGCCTTACCATTGTCCATGGTTTCGATTCTTGCCAGCATTTCGAGATTTTCCTCGATGACGTCAGCGATCTTGTTCAGGATTCTTGATCGCTCAGTAGGAGAGGTTTTGGACCAAGAGGGAAATGCTGCGTGCGCTGCATCGAGAGCCATGTCTATATCCTGCTTATTTCCTCGGGCTGCTTTTGCAATTGGCTTTCCATCTATAGGAGAAATATTGTCGAAATAATCTCCTGAGCTCGGGGCTACCCACTTGCCTCCTATGAAGTGGTCGTATTTTTCTTTTAGTTGAGGTCTTTCTACAGGTTGAGCCTGTGATAATGTCAGATTTTCCATTTGTTAAAAGGTTATTTTTGGTTTATTCTCAAAATTCTTATTTATTCAAAATAAAAAATTGCACAGAATGATCACATCATGCACTTATATTGATATTTTGAAATAAAAAAGAAATTTCATTTGTCATTATAAGTTAATATTTTTTTTTAATTTATTGATTATTAGAAAATTACCGAATGTCCCAAAATAACTTCATTGCCGGTGTCCCTTGGAGAAATCCAAGAGATCTAAAGACTCTGGTTGAAAATCGAACTACCTATACACTCGACAGTTGCGAGCTAAATATTTTTGAAACGCATCAGGAAGCTTCCGATGTCAATCTTGTTTTTGGGGATTTGGTCTTGACTACCATGCTGAAAGGCAAGAAGGTTATGCATTTATTTGACCGGCCTGGATTTGATTATTTGCCAGGGGAGTCTGTGATAGTTCCTCCTAATGAAGTGATGAAGATTGATTTTCCTGAAGCACAATGGGATAATCCTACCCAGTGTATTGCTTTATCAATTTCCAAGGAGATGATAGAAAACACCTTCAATATGCTGAATGAGCGCTTGCCGGATAAGGTGTTGTCTCAAGAATGGGGCTTGGACCTGAGTTATTTCCATTTGATTAATACACAAGATCTCTCTGAAATAATCAATCGTTTCATCAAAATTGGAGTAAAAGAGCGATCGAAAGAAAAGGATTTAATCGCCTCCCTTGCACTCAAAGAGCTTTTGATTCGATTAAATCAAACGCAAGCCCGTGAAATGCTTCAAAAGACTTACAAGGAGCTTTCATCTGGAAACAGGCTAGCACATGTCGTGGATTTTATCAAAAAAAATATTAGAGAGAATCTCACGCTGGAGCAGTTGGCTTCCCAAGCCTGTATGAGTAAAGCACACTTTGTACGAACCTTTAAGCAAGAACTTGGACAGACCCCCGTGGAATTCATTCTTTCTGAAAGGCTCAAGCTAGCACGATACTATTTGCAGATTGGAGGATTTCAGGTGAAAGAAGTAGCTGTCATGTCTGGATTCAATTCTATCGGGTATTTCATTCGAGCATTTAAGCAAGAATACGGTACCACTCCGAAATCTTTTCAAAAACAGTGATTATATTTTCTCCTGTATTTGGTTATTTGTCAGCAATTTTTGTATGTTTAAGAAATTTTGGTGATTCAAAATTTAATCTTATTGCCCAATCGCCGAAGTTTATTTGGTTTTACTTAATCAACAATAGACCCATGAAAGAAGCCTGTTTTTAGAAACAGGCTTTCTTTTTTGCTGGATATTGTATTTTATTTTGTTTGATTTATAAATACTGGTTTAAAATTCTACTCATTTTTTAAAATATTTTGTAGAAATAATAAATATAGGTTTATAAATACATCATGAATATTATTTTAATTTCTGAAGCTATTAATTCCCAAAACCAAAAAAACCTCTCCGAAAGCTCAGAGAGGTTTTATCATCAATTAACCCTTTAATCCAAAAAATCTTAGTCTTTTGGCAGATCTTTCTTAGCTAAATAAAAATCTACCATTTCATAGTCACTCGCTTCTCGCTCTTGCATTTCAGCTACAGTCTTTGGTGGAGGGACGATTGCTTTTTCTCCAGGGGTCCAGTTCAATGGAAGCGCAACTTTATGCTTGTCGGCCGTTTGCAATGCAATCAATGCTCTTTTGATCTCATCCATATTTCTTCCCACATTGAGTGGATAGTACATGATCAACCTGATCTTTCCGGCAGGATCGATAAAGAAGACTGCACGAACTGCCGCAGTCTCGCTCTCACCAGGCTGAAGCATACCGTATAGCTTCGAAACACTCATGTCGATATCTGCGATGATCGGAAACTCGAAAAGGACGCCGGTATTCTTTTTTACATTATTCACCCACGCAATGTGGGCGTGGATGGAATCAATACTCAATCCCACCAATTTGGTCTGATGCTCATCAAAGAATTTTTGGTCCAATGCAAATCCACTCATTTCAGTAGTACAAACCGGCGTAAAATCCGCTGGGTGAGAGAATAGAATGGTCCAGCTGTCTTTGATATATTCGGAAAACTTCATTTTTCCGGTAGTGGTCATCGCTTCAAAATCAGGAGCTAAATCTCCTATTCTCGGCATAGTTGGAATTTGATTTTCTGTATCCATTATTAAATCGTTTTTGTTATTTGATAGAACAAATCTAACTCACTCCTTCCGCTCAGGACGTGACCTTGGTCACCTCAAGCCGCCTGATTTATTTTTTTTCTGATTGTCTTTTTCTATGTGCCATGCGGGATTTTCGATTTCATTAGCGTAGATGTAGCTCACTATTTTTTGTAGGTCTTCATTGGACACTGCGGGTTTTGGCATCAATCCAAAACGCTTGATTGGTCCTTTCATCAATGCCTTCTCCTCAGTTGGATTTTGGATGAATTCTATCATTGCTTTTTCAAAAGCAGCTTTTTCTGGATATGCTTCTAAGTAATGTTTTTTCATTCCCCAAAGTGGAGGAGCTATTATTTCATCATGAGACTTTGACTTGGGATTATGGCAGGCATAACAGTGTTTTTGAAGTAAAACCAAGCCATCATCCGATATTAACTCTTCTCGAATGTCAATAGGAGAGCTGCGGAACTCTAAATAATTGGCCGGTACTTCTGGGGTATTGACCAGTAATTGTAGAAGAAATAGTATAGAGATCATAAATTAGTTGGGTTGACAAGTGGTGTTGCTAGAGTTTACAATGCGATCAAATTCTTCTATGGTGATATAGCTGGGGTTGTAGGTTACTCCTAGAGTAGTGGCTTGATTATAGAAGGCCCGCATGTGATTTTCTGAACCGCATTTGAGCTTTTCGTAAAGTTGAATCAACTCTGGCTTTTGAGTAGATGCAATAGCAAGTTGCAGGTCCAAAATATCCATATCCTCAATCAAAAGTCCGACTTTAGTAGCCTCCTCCAGTGAAATATCAACTTTGGATGTAAGCTCAGAATAAAGATTTTGAAGTGAGGTGTTGGTGAACTCTCCAAGTGAGATGCTTCCATCCAAAGGGTCTGACAGCTGATAAGCTCCCATTACTTGGAGGACGGAATTGATATGCTGGGTCTCGCTTCTGGATATATTTTGGAAAATCGAAACTCCATACTTTTCAAATGCATAAGTATATACATCGTGGGCCAGTTTTTCTTCCTCCCGAGTAAAGAGAAGATCAGATAATTCGGCTTCAGAAAGACTTGTTTTAACGGCAGGATTTATTTCTTCTTGGCATCCTACAATTGGCAGGATCAAAAAACCAAGGGCGTAGAGTAGCTTTTTCATTTCCTCTTTTTTTTAAGGTGAATGAAAATTCGCTATATCCTCAGCTAAAATCAGTGATATTTCTCACCTAGACTGCTTCAATAGCTGCTCTCATCCAGCTTCACTTTCCCCCGATAAGTCCAATAAATAATAATAGTGTAGGAGGCGACAAAAGGAAGCCCAAAAGCTGCCAAAATAGCCATGGTCTTGAGTGTGTACCCCGAGGATGCAGCATTGTAAATGTCCAGATTGAATGCAGGGTCTAGATTGGACACCATTAGATTAGGGAAAATTCCAAGAGCAAAAAGCATCACGATCGCTGCAATCATGCTACCAGAAGAAATAAAGGCCCATCCCTCACGACCTTTGGCCATCATCCGTGGGATATTCATGATGGCAAGAATATTCAAAAGTACAATGGTCCAAGCAAAAACAGAGATTAAGGTCTGATGATTTTCTACCAACTCATGTTTGTTGCCCGGAAGCTCTATTTGTCCAAAAGAAAAATTGGCGATCATCTCCGGCTTGAGGTAAAGTGTAAAACCTGAAAAAACCAGGTAAAACACCACAAAAATCCAATAGTTGACTTTGATCCAGCCTTGGATTTGCTTCTGCAAATCTCCTTCGGTTTTCATATTTAGGTAGATGCCTCCGTGCAGTGCAAACATAGAAAGGGAGAAAAAACCTGCCATCAGGGAGTAGGGATTGAGTAGGTCAAAGAAATTACCCTGATACTCCATATCACTTCCAATCGGAAAGCCAATCACCACATTGCCGATGGCTATTCCGAAAAGTAAAGCTGCTACAATAGATCCAAGGCTGAATCCCCAATCCCAGAAATTTCGCCAACGGGGATTTTCTTCTTTAGATCGAAACTCAATGGAAACAGCTCTGAAGATCAAGGCTATCAAGAGTAACATAAACGGAAGATAGAAACCCGAAAAAGCGGTAGCATATACATTTGGGAAGGCAGCAAACAAAGCCCCTCCTGCAGTGATCAGCCAAACTTCATTTCCATCCCAAACTGGACCGATGGCATTCATCATAATTCGACGGTTGTAGTCTCCTTTGCTTCGCAAGTGAAGAATCCCAACGCCCAGATCGAATCCATCCAAAATCGCATAACCGATTAACAGTACGCCAACAAGTATGTACCAAACAATATTGTAATCCATGATCAATGAGGTTTTAGAGCGTCCATTCGTTCTGATTTCTTTTTGTAGCCAGCTTCTACTGTTGCCACGTGGTCTGGGCCATGCTTGATCTCCCTGTCTAAGACGTAGAGCCAAACAAAGAATAAGAGAATGTAAACTAGGACGAAAAGAATTAATGATATCATGACTTCCGGTGCGGAAATAGATTTGGAAACTCCTTCACTTGTCCTCAGCAGCCCTTGCACAATCCACGGTTGGCGACCACGTTCAGCTGAGACCCAACCCAACTGATTGGCCATTACCGGGAGTGCTACGGCAGGAATGTAAAGTTTGATCAACCAGGACCAACTAGGCGTAAAGAGCTTCTTCTTCCAAAGCAGGAACAAACTCAGTAAGGTCCCAGCGATAAATAGCATCCCTAATGCTACCATTAAGTGGTAACTCTGGAAAACTCCGTTTACTGCAGGCCAGTCTTCTTCGGGAAATTCTTCCAAGCCTTTGACTTCCCCCTCAAAATCTCCATGAACCAAGAAACTTAGCATTCCGGGAATAGCAATTCCTGAGGTCTCACGAGTTTCGGGATCAGTCCAGCCTATCAGATAAAGCGGAGCATTTGATTGGGTTTCGTAAAGTCCTTCAAAGGCGGCGAGTTTCGCAGGTTGCCATTCATTGACGATTTTGGCGTGTTCGTGGCCAACAAATGGCTGTGCCAAAGAGGCAATGGCTGCAAGCCCCAGTGCAATAGCGAAGGACTTTTTGGCAAATTCAACGTATTTATTTTTGATCAGGTAGTAAGCGGAGACACTCAAAACCAAAAAGGCTCCCTGAATCCAAGCTCCCAAGATCACATGCGTAAAACGTACCATGGCAGAAGGATTGAAGACCATTTCCCAGAAATCCGTGATCACTGCTCGCCGAATTCCATAATCCACGACGATTTCATAAGCTACAGGTGTTTGTTGCCAGCTATTGGCAACTACGATCCAGAAGCCGGATAACATACTACCTAGAGCCACCATGATAGTAGCAAAGAGGTGCATTCCCGGCTTTACCCGGTTCCAACCAAAAAGTAGAATAGCCAAGAAGCCTGACTCTAGGAAAAAGGCAAAAATCCCCTCGGCAGCCAATGGCGAACCGAAAATATCCCCGACAAATCTAGAATAGGTAGACCAATTGGTGCCAAACTCAAATTCCATCACGATTCCGGATGCTACCCCTACCGAAAAATTAGCTGCAAAAATCTTGATCCAAAATCGCGTGATTTTTTCATAGATCTTCTTTTTGGTGATTAAGTAAAGCGATTCATATATCACCAATAGCAGTCCCAGACCAATACTGAAAGGTGGGAAGATATAATGGAACATGATGGTGAAAGCAAACTGTATCCGCGAAAGCGTCTCTACATCCCAGGTCATGATACTTGTTTTTTAGATTTCTTATAAATGAGAAAAGTCGTCACTATAAATACGACTCCGACAATGATTTTTAAAAGTTTACCTCCATCAAAGCCTGCAATTTCACCTTCGAATAGAGGTATTTTTGAAATGATTCGGAAAAGTAACATAAGTCCTAGACCGAGGATAAAAAGTTGCTGAGCTTTGGATTTAATCATTTTCCAATTCGTTTTGAAGAAAACTTTCTCAAAAGTACCTTTCGTAAAATACAAAAAGGTGATTGATGTCACCTTTTCAATTAACAAAAAATTTCGTTTATGAAGAAGGAGATCGGTAATTATTTGAACTTCTGTTTTAAGGATTTTGAGCCGGAATTGAAAAAGGAAATTCTCGCCTGTTCGGACTTGCTGGTACTTCCTGCCGATGATTTGATGATGGATATTGGCCAAAAAGTGGAGGTTATTCCTTTGATCGTTTCAGGTCAGGTCAAGGTATTTCGGGAAGATGAGGATGATCATGAATTATTTATGTACTACCTCGGCCCGGGAGAGGCTTGTGCCATTACCATGATCTGTTCCGCTCGTGAAGGCTATTCAAAAATAAAGGCTATTCCGGAAGAAGAGACTACCGTTATTTCTGTACCTATCTCTAAGCTCGACGAGTGGATGCCAAAGTACAAGTCTTGGTACTATTTTGTGATGGATACTTATCAGGACCGATTTGAAGAGTTACTGAAAGTGGTGGACGGGATTGCTTTTCATCGCATGGATGAGCGATTAATCGAGTATTTGGAGAAAAATGCCGAAGCCAGCCAAAGTAACTCCATTCACAAAACCCATCAGCAAATTGCACAGGAGCTGAACTCCAGCAGAGAGGTCATTACTCGGTTGCTCAAAAAACTGGAGCAGCGGGGAGTAGTGAAGGTGAATCGAAATCAGATACAACTGATCAGCTGACCAAATCCAAGGCCTTTAAAAGGGCCTTTTTTCTTTTTCCATAATTGAAAAGTTGCTGGATCCTTTTTGAAGCTGCTTCTGAAAAGTGGTTTAGATCCTGATTTGTAAAGTCTTGAATTTCTGATTCAAGCAGATCTAGATTCTTTTCTTTCAAAATCACACCCGAATCTCCGACAATTTCCGGAATTGCCCCAACTGCCGAACCAATCGGAATGCAGCCACAAGACATAGCTTCCCCAAGGGCATTTGGGAAGCCTTCGGAAGTCGAGAGCTGGAGGTAGAACTGGTGGGAGTTGTAGAGCTCCTGAAGTTCTTTTGGATGCATTTTTCCCAAAACCTGTACGTTTGGATTAAGTGAGAAGTATTCGGAGTCACCTACCAAAGTGAAGGTCCAATTGGGATGAATGCTTGCTAATTTCTCAATTAAATCATAACCTTTGACAATTGCCCGAGAAGGGTTTGAAGCTCCTGTGGCCACGGAGATAAAACTGAATGGCTTGCGTTCTTTGCCCAAATCCCTCCAAAAATCGGTGTCAAAACCATTTGGAATGACTTCAATTGGGGTTTTTAAATCAGGAATCAGATTTACTAAACCTTGCTTGAGATTGATCTTTGGATCGTAGAAATAGTCCTGCTTCACTAAAGCCTCAGCGACAGGTAATATCAGGGAGCAATTTTTAAAGGAGTAAACGGTAGCATTCCGTAGCCATTTCTTCCGGAAGTTTCCATAGCCGATTTCGGGCATATTGATGCAGTCTGTGCCGCCGGCTTGGATGGTGCATTTTTTCCCAAATACTTTCCCAAACCAAACCGGTAAGACACTATGATATCCTCCAAAGAAACATAGGTATTGACTGGTGCGGGGCAAAAACCAAAGTAGTTGGAAAAACTGGAGAATAAAGTAGAAAGGAAGTTTGATTGGGCTTTGGGTAAACTCCAAAGGCTTGATCTCAGCCACCGGACGGATCATTTCCAGGTCACGGTCGATGAATGCGGTGCGGACAGGGAAGGTATAGAGGATCATTTTTCCTCCAAGAGTTTTTTGACTTCTTCTTTCAAAAGAGGAAAATGATCCCTAATAGTTCTGGTAATTATTATATACGAAACGGACTCATATTCATGAGCAATATAGTTTCTAGCCCCAATTATCTCATTTGCTTCAGAGATTGGGATCTTTGGATCGAGTTTGATCAATCTTTTAGTCGCTTCCCCAATTATTTCAAGATTTCGCTCAACTGCCCTGAGCGTTTTCCGATCTCCATTTAGGTGTTCGATTGTGATTTCTTTTCCATCAAAAAAGGATTCGATTTCATCAATACAGATCAAAATATCAAAAAGGTATTTTTTAATTTTTCGACTCATACAAAAGAGATTTGGTTTCGTCGATTTCTTCTTTAAAGTAAGGGTTGCTAACTGACCTGTATTCTATAAGGTCAACTTCTCTATTAAAAAGTGTTTCCAGTCCCTCTTTAAGGGTGAAAAAATTGGTTACATACCTATCAATATTTTGAATATGGAATTCCACCAAAAAATCCACATCACTTTCTTCATTAAATGCAGTGGAAAGCACCGAACCGAAGGCATAAAGCTTTGCTACTTTGTGCTTTTCACAAAGGGAATTTATTGCTTCACGATTTACCTCAAGTATGTTCATAAATCAAAGATAATCTTATTCCCATTAAACTAAAAAAGGCTCAACTTCTTAAAATTGAGCCCTTGATTTACTTGATCTAGTTTTAAACCACCAAGTTTACAATCTTTCCTGGAACCACTATCACCTTCTTAGACGCTTTGCCTTCTAGCCATTTTTGAACGTTGGAGTCAGCCAATGCTGCCTTTTCGATCTCATCCTTTCCTAGATCTAGGGGAAGTGAAATTTTCGAACGCATCTTGCCATTGATCATGACTGGATATTCAAAATTGCTTTCAACAAGATACTCTTCCTTGAACTCAGGGAATCTCGTAGCGGTGATCGAGCCTGAATGCCCCAGCAAAGACCAAAGTTCCTCGGCGATATGAGGTGCGTATGGAGAAATCAAAATCGCCAATGGTTCTAGAACTTCCCGTTTGTTGCATTTCAAAGAGGTCAACTCATTGACGCAAATCATAAAGCTGGACACAGAGGTGTTGAAGGAGTAATTCTCCATGTCTTCTTCCATCTTTTTGATGGCTTTGTGAAGGGCTTTTAGCTCCTCTTTAGTCGCTTTTTCATCGGAAACAGCAAATTCTCCATTGCCATCATGGTAGAGGTTCCAAAGTTTTCTCAAAAACTTAAATACCCCATCAATTCCATTCGTATTCCAAGGTTTGAATTGCTCTAAAGGTCCCAAGAACATCTCGTATAATCTCAAGGTGTCAGCCCCATAGCGCTCGATGATGTCGTCTGGATTGACGACGTTGTACTTGGATTTAGACATTTTTTCTACCTCGGCTCCACAGATGTATTTACCGTCTTCCAGAATAAATTCAGCATCCGCCAAGTCAGGCCGCCAAGCTTTAAACTTATCCAAATTCAGCTGGTCATTGTAGACGATATTCACGTCTACATGCATGGCTGAGGTGTCGTATTGATCTTTCAGTCCGTGGCTTACGAATTGGTTGGTCCCTTTGATTCTATACACAAAATTCGACCTTCCCTGAATCATCCCTTGGTTGATCATCTTTTGGAAAGGCTCATCGATGCTCACTACTCCGATATCAAATAAGAACTTGGTCCAGAACCTTGAATACAAAAGGTGTCCTGTAGCATGTTCGGAACCTCCGATATATAGATCCACGGCTCCCCAGTAGTCAGTTTTGCCTTTGTCCGCGAAAACCGACTCGTTTTTTGGATCCATGTAGCGGAAGAAATACCAGCTGGAACCCGCCCAACCTGGCATGGTGGAAAGTTCCAAAGGATATTCTCCGTCAGCCGTTTTGTAAGTCCAGTCTTTAGCTCTACCAAGTGGCGGCTCACCATCCTCGGTAGGCAAATACTTATCTACCTCAGGAAGTACCAAAGGCAGGTCTTTCTCCTCAATCAAATAAGGCAAGCCATCCTTGAAATAAACCGGTAATGGTTCGCCCCAGTATCGCTGACGAGTGAAAATCGCATCCCGCATTCGGTACTGAATCTTACCTTTTCCAATTCCTTTTTCTTCCAAAAACTCAATGGCTTTTTCCATGGCTTCTTTCATATAGAGTCCTGAAAGAAAGCCTGAATTAATGATCAATCCTCCTTTGCCGGGGAAAGAACCGTTTTCCATCGAGCCTTCGATGACTTGGCGGATTTCTAATCCGAAATGCTTCGCAAAGTTGTAGTCCCGCTCATCATGTGCAGGTACGGCCATCACAGCACCAGTTCCATAGCCCGCCAATACATAGTCTGCTACCCAAATTTGGATTTCTTCACCGTTGAATGGATTGATAGCATAGGAACCTGTGAAGGCTCCGGAAATGGTTTTGACATCACTCATGCGCTCACGCTCTGAACGGTTTTTGGCGACCTGGATATAAGCTTCTGCAGTTTCCCGCTGATCCTCCGTGATAAGTTCAGCAGCCAGATCAGATTCTGGTGCCAAAGCCAGATAGGTGACCCCATAAATCGTATCCACACGGGTGGTGAAAACCTTAATTTTTTTATCCGAATCTTTGACCTGAAAGACCATTTCTGCACCAATCGACTTCCCGATCCAGTTTCTTTGCATTTCTTTGATCGGTTCGGACCAGTCTACTTTGTCCAAGCCTTTCAACAATCTATCAGCATAAGCAGTGATTCGCATGGACCACTGCATCATTTTCTTGCGCTCTACAGGATGTCCACCTCTTTCCGAAAAGCCATCCTTCACCTCGTCATTAGAAAGAACAGTTCCTAAAGCTGGACACCAATTGACGGTCGTTTCAGCTAGGAAAGTCAATCGATACCTGAGGAGCATTTCCTGCTTTTCTTTTTCCGAAAAGCCATTCCAGTCCGAGCTACTAAAAGTTGGTGTTTCCTCATCGCAGACAGCTTTTACTGAAGCATTACCTTCTTTTTCAAATCGGGAAACCAAGGAATCAACAGAAACTGCTTTGTCTGCATCCAAATCATAATAGCTATTAAAAAGCTGCATGAAAATCCACTGTGTCCACTTATAATAAGATGGGTCGGAAGTACGGACTTCCCGATCCCAATCGAAGGCAAAGCCGATATTCTTTAGCTGCTCTGTGTAGCGGGCGATATTTTGCTCAGTAGTGATAGCGGGATGCTGTCCAGTCTGAATGGCATATTGCTCTGCGGGCAATCCAAAGGAATCGTAACCCATTGGGTGAAGGACATTGAATCCTTTGAGCATTTTAAACCTTGAGACAATGTCAGAAGCAATATATCCCAGCGGATGGCCCACGTGCAAACCTGCACCGGATGGATAAGGAAACATGTCCAGAGAATAAAACTTAGGACGATTAGGGTCCACCTCTGCTTTGAAGGTTCCCTTTTCCTTCCAGTATCCTTGCCACTTTTGCTCGATATCCTTGAACTTGTAATCCGCCATGATTATGTTTTCTTGAAATTTTAGCTAAACGCCTGCAAAAATAGAAAAATAAGGCGGCTTTGGTAGGCAAATTTCCAAAACCTCTGAATACTCATATTTTCCCTTTGGTCAATTTTTTGTCTTAGTTTTTATGCTTTTCTGTAAATTCCAAAAAATCAACCACCAACACACATGCGAAAATCAATCGGAATTGGGCTCCTCATGCTACTCGGGAGTAGTTTGGGAAGCTTGGCACAGCAAAAATTCTCACCCAAAAAAATCCAAGCACTTAAAGAAGAAGCGGCACAAATAGTAGAAGCCAATCACAAGCAAAGCCAAGTGATGGTGGACAAGATCTTTTCCTTTGCCGAACTAGGCTTTCAGGAAGTAGAATCCTCCAAATACTTAACGGGAATTTTGGAGCAAAATGGCTTTACCATTGAAACTGGAATATCGGGAATTCCCACAGCTTGGTGGGCTACTTGGTCCAATGGAGAAGGCCCGGTGATTGCCTTGGGCTCCGATGTGGATAATATCCCAAAAGCATCACAATATCCCGGAGTAGCCTATCACAAGCCTATGGTTGAGGGTGCACCCGGTCATGGAGAAGGTCATAATGCCGGAATTCCCTTAAATATCACAGCAGCTCTGGCTGTCAAGCAAATCATGGAGCGGGAAAATATAGGTGGAACCCTAATCCTTTGGCCAGGTATCGCCGAAGAGTTGGTAGCGGCGAAAGCTTGGTACACGAGAGATGGTCTCTTTGATGGAGTAGATCTCTGTATTTTTACCCATGTGGCCAATAACCTCGGGGTAAGTTGGGGTCAGGCGAATGGAACTGGCTTGATTTCGGTAGAATATAGTTTCGAAGGCGAAGCAGCACATGGAGCAGGAGCGCCCTGGAGAGGCAGATCAGCAGCTGATGCTGTGGAACTGATGAATATCGGATGGAATTATAAAAGAGAGCATCTCCATCCACTTAAGCGCTCACACTCTGTCATCACCGACGGAGGAGACCAACCCAATGTGGTTCCTTCCAAAGCCTCAATCTGGTACTATTTCCGAGATGTGAAGTATGACGGTATCATGGAAATGTATGAGCAGGCGACAAATATCGCAAAGGGTGCAGCCTTGATGACCGAAACTGAAATGAGCTATAAAGTGCTAGGGACCGCTTGGCCGAGACACTTTAATAAAGTGATAGCTGAGATGATGTATGAAAATATTCAAAAAGTAGGCCTCCCCGAATGGGATGAAAAGGATCAAACTCTAGCCAAAGCAGTTCAAAAGGAAATGGGTTCGGAAGAAAGTGGGCTTGCAACCGAATTAAGTGAATTAGGGAAACCGTCTGAAGAAATAAGAAGTGGGGGTTCGGATGATATTGGGGATGTATCTTGGGTGGTGCCTACGGTAACTTTGAGGTTTCCATCCAACATTCCAGGACTTCCCGGCCACCACTGGGCGAATGCGATTGCTATGGCCACCCCGATTGCCCATAAAGGGGTAACTGCCGGTGCCAAAGCCGAGGCAATGACCATTTTGGACTTTTTGCTTCAGCCCGAACTAGTTGATCAGGCATGGGATTATTTTAATAATGTACAGACTAAGGAGGAAACTTATAAACCTATGATTACAGCTGATGATGCACCTCCTATTTACTTGAATGAGGGGATTATGAAGCAGTTCCGTCCTCAGCTTGAAAAATTCTATTACGACGAGACGAAGTATGATTCCTATTTGGAGCAGTTGGGAGTGACGTATCCGACGATTAAAAAGAATTGAACAAATACGAGGTACGAGTGACGAAATACGGGGTTATATCGAAATCCAAACTTGAATTCGAAAGGCTTGCCAATTGAGTTTTTGATTGCGGTTTAGGAAAGTCTCGTACCTCGTAAATCGTGCTTCCAACTTTTTGAAAATATGACTACTTCTTTTTTCTTTTCCATCAGAGAAGCTTCTCCCACCGAACTCCTCTGGGTTCACGAACGTATCCCTGAGTTTCCGGGAAAAGCTTCTTTGGATTTTTATACTGAGCGTTTAAAGAATCGCCTCAATTTGGCTTTGGTTGCTGAGCGGGATGGTGAGCTTTTGGGTTTCAAAGTGGGGTATCAAAGTGAAAAACCGGATACATTTTATTCATGGATGGGAGGAGTGAGGCCGGAGTTTCGAAAGCACGGAATCGCCCATGCTCTGGCCGAGTTTCAGGAAAACTGGGTAAAAACAAAGGGTTTTACTTCTGTTTTTTTCAAGACTCGTAACCGCTTTCCGGCGATGATCATCTTTGGATTAAGCAGGGGATTCAAGATCATGGAAGTCATTCCAAAGGGTGGGGTGGAGGATTATCGAGTAGTGATGTGGAAGGAATTGTAAAACTGGAAGATTAGGGTTTAATACGAAGATTCGACATCTTTAAACACTAAATTTATAAAAAATTAAAGCAAGACTAAGCCCAACAAAATGATATTGAAGCTAATTCTACTGAGTTATTGGGGGGCAATTCTTGGAGGGTACTTCAAAATCAATGGAAACCCAAATGGAGATAATATTTTGAAGGGTGCGATCTTGTTTCATTTGCTCGGAGTGGCTGGTTTGATTTTTTTCAACAAAAAGAAAATCTTTCAATTTTTGAGTTGATTAAGATTCAGCTTCATAGAGTTTTCGCTGTTGGAATTGGAAATTCGACTCTCGGTTAATCTTCCAATTTTTAAATTTTTCAATTTTCCAATCCTAAACCCTACCTTTGCACCTTCATTTAGCGGTGGAATCACCCGCTTTACCAAAAATTCACAATGACTACCCAAGAACTCATAGCCGAGGGGCTGCAGCTTCCAGTCATGGAGGCTTTTTATACTATACAAGGAGAAGGTAAATTCACTGGACACCCCGCTTATTTTATCCGGCTAGGAGGCTGTGACGTGGGATGCGTTTGGTGTGATGTCAAAGAATCCTGGGAAGCTGGAAAATGGCCGGTTTTGTCCATAGAAAAAATCGTAGATGGAGCTTGCGCATTCCCTGGACGACTGGTGGTCATCACAGGTGGTGAACCTTTGATGTACAATCTAAATCCTTTGACCAAACTTTTAAAGGAAAAAGGGTTCACTACTAATATCGAAACATCTGGAGCTCATCCCTATTCAGGAGATTTTGACTGGGTTTGTTTTTCACCAAAAAAATTCAAAAAACCTCATCCCTCGATCTACATTGAAGCGGATGAACTGAAGGTGGTTGTTTTTCATCCAAGTGATTTTGCTTTCGCAGAGAAACACGCAGAATTGGTCAGAAAGGATTGTGAACTGCGTCTTCAACCCGAGTGGAGTAAGGCCGAAAAATTCACTCCAGAGATCATAAACTATGTGAAAAACCATCCAACTTGGAATATTTCGCTGCAAACCCATAAATTTATGGACATTCCTTAAGTCCATGCGCCCTCTTCTTATCCTTTTTGCAATGTTTATGATTAATGCTACTGCCTTTGGTCAGGAGTTTTCAATCATTGACGGAAGAGCGATTAAGTTTTACAAAGAGGGAGAGCAATTGATCACTGAGCGAAAGTACTCAGAAGCCGTAGCTCGCTTTCAGGATGCCATCAATCGGGAAGGATCTTTTTTGGAGGCTTATGTCAAGCTTTCTCAACTCTATATTACACTAGGAGATATAGATCTTGCCGAAGAAACAGCAGCTAGGGGTAAGAGTAGGCTTTCTGGGAAAAACGCCAAACCAAAGCATGCTGCTGATATCGGTTGGGTCTATTCAAACATTTATTTGAAGAAAGGTGAGTTTCAAAAAGCCTACGATCAATTCACAGAGATTGATCCCCTCTTGGATGATGCATTCCGGTCTCATATGTACTACAAGGAAATGAAGGCCCAGATGGAATTTCTCAAAGGGCAACTCGGAAAAGAAATGTCCATTGGCAAAGAGATGCTATCAGATCCGTTGAATCGGTTTAAGCTGCAATATTTCCCTGTGCTCACTGCCGATGGGAAACAAATTTTATTTACCAAGCGAGACGGAACTGGCAATTTTGACAAGGAAGATATTTTTACCTCTTTTTTAGATGAAAGTGGAGAGTGGTCCCTACCAGTAGGAATTTCAGATAATATCAACTCAGGCTTCAATGAAGGGACTTGCTCGGTCACTGCCGATGGAAATATATTGATTTACACTTCCTGTGATGCGCCAGACTCTCAGGGAAGCTGTGATTTATATGTGGCTTACAAAGTCAATGATCGATGGCAGCGTCCTCAAAACATGGGTAAAAATGTCAATTCCCGATCATGGGACTCTCAACCTTCCCTTTCGGCTGATGGCCGGGTCTTGTTTTTTTCTTCGAATAGGAGAGGAGGCTTTGGAGGAAATGATATTTGGTACTCGGTAAGAATGAGCGATGGTTCTTGGTCGGAGGCCAAAAATCTAGGGGATGTGATTAATACCCCTAAAGATGAGATATCGCCTTTTATGTTTTTTAATAATGAGATCCTATTCTTTGCATCCAATGGCCATCAAGGATTTGGAGGGATGGATATTTTTCTTTCGAGAGTAAAGGATGGAGAATTTTCAGAGCCAGAAAATCTTGGTTTACCCATCAACGATCAATTGGAGCAAGTTGCCTTATTTATCACGGCTCAGAAAGACTATGCCTACTTTACAGAATTGACTTCAAAAGAAAGTGATAATGACAGGGCATTGCTTTACCGCTTTAATTTCCCAAAAGAGATTTATCTGGGTGATAATCTCACCGTAACGGGCGGAAAAGTCTTTAATTCCAAAACCGGAGAGCCTATCGATGCGACTTTGTCTTTGGTTTCCTTGACTAATGACAGTACGCTTTATGAGTTTCGCGCCGATGGTAAAACCGGGGAGTTCATGATGCTTTATCCTGAGAAGTCTATTTCAGGTCTGTATGTAGAAAAAAAGGGCTATTTGCCCAAAATATATAATGTGCAGCGAGATAGTCTTCAGAATGTAGAGGATATGGAAATTTCCCTCACACCGGTCGAATCAGGAGAAGAGTTTGTTTTCGAAAACATATTTTTTGACTTCGATAAATTTGATCTCAAACCCGAATCTTTGAGCTCATTGCGTCGATTGGTAAAGTTTT
The DNA here is from genome assembly GCF_028823735.1 of Algoriphagus sp. NF. Lineage (NCBI taxonomy): Bacteria > Pseudomonadati > Bacteroidota > Cytophagia > Cytophagales > Cyclobacteriaceae > Algoriphagus > Algoriphagus sp. NF. The sequence continues at coordinate 198,003 of NZ_JAPEIB010000001.1, read as the reverse complement.
TAGATGAGAACCCTAATGTGAATATTATGATCACGGGGCACACGGATAATGTCGGAAGCTCCGCCTATAATCAGAAGCTAAGTTTGCAAAGGGCAGAGAGTGTTCGAGATTATCTTGTAGAGCATGGGGTATTGTCAGGAAGGGCGATGGTAGAGGGCAAAGGTGACCGTGAGCCGATGGTTCCAAATACCAATTCAAAAAATCAGGCACTAAACCGTAGGATCACTATACGGATTCTATAGTTTTCTTACGAGCTGTTCCTAGAATTTTATTTTGTAATAAATAAAAAAACCTATTTTACATTTTTAGAGTATTAAAATACATTTTTAAAAGTTTTATAAAAGTGTATAAAAACATGAGTAAAAAGATATAATTACCAATATTTTATAATAAAATTCTGTAAAATAATTCTTTTGAAGAATAAAGAATTGATAAGCTAGTTTTTCAAAGATTTTTTAAACTTTTTTAGTAGGCTGATTTGGGAAATTAACTTTTGTTAACATAAGGATAACAAAAACAATATTTTGATCATCTGCTAATATAAACGATAATTAAAAATTTTATTCTGTTTTAAGGGGTCTTAACCATATTTACCATTGGTCTTTTTAATAAAACAATTATGATTTTTCTAAGTAATGCTCTTGGGATATTCAAAGATATCGAATATCATTGAGTCTATTTTAAACCATAATCAAACCAAATATGAGGAAAGTTTTACTTCTAGGACTCATGCTATTCTTGGGCAGCGCCGTGGTGTTTGCTCAAAATCGCGTGATCACTGGTACGGTTACCTCTTCGGAGGATAACTTAGGAGTACCAGGTGCGACTGTTCTGGTGAAGGGAACGACAATCGGTACAGCTACCGATTTAGATGGTAATTTCTCCATCTCAGTCCCTGCCGGAAGCAATGTATTGGTCTTTAGCTTTGTAGGCTTAAGACAACAGGAAGTGACCATCGGAAACCAAACCACTATCAATGTGGTGATGGATCCAGATGTTCAGGCCCTATCAGAGTTTGTGATCACCTCTTATGGTGACCAATCTAAAAGAGAAATTACCGGTGCGATTGCCTCTGTAAAAGGAGAGGTGTTCGAAAACCTTCCGGTACAATCATTTGACCGTGCGATGCAAGGTCGTATCGCTGGTGTACAGGTAACATCTACTTCTGGAGCTCCAGGTAGTACACTTAACGTACGTATTCGTGGTGTAGGATCAGTGAACGCTGGTAACGAGCCGCTTTACATCGTTGATGGTGTGCAATTAGGAACTGGATCACTTTCAGGACAAGGATCTCAAAACGCATTGGCATCTATCAACCCAAATGACATCGAGTCTATTGAGGTACTAAAGGATGCAGCAGCAGCTTCCATTTATGGAGCTCAAGCAGCAAACGGTGTAGTTTTGATTACTACCAAAAAAGGTAAAAGAGGAACTACACAAACCAAAGTAACTGTACAGGAAGGTATTGTACAGCCATTGAACCTTTATGAAGTAATGGACGCAAGACAACTTGCAGGCATCAAGAGACAAGCGTTTATCAATGCTGGTTTGAATCCTGCTAGTGCAGCTGCAACCTTCGGTGATCCTGAGGATCCAAATTTGCAGTCATACGATTGGGTAGACGAATTGTATAGAAATGCTCGTCTGTCTGTTTATGATCTTGCTGTTTCAGGTGGTGACGAAAAGACTCAATTCTATCTTTCTGGTTCGTATACTGATCAAGAAGGACAAATTATCCAGTCTGACTATCAAAGAGCTACTGGTCGTTTGAATGTGACTCACAGACCTAACAAGAAGTTGACAATCGCAGCAAACTTGTCTTTGGCCTACCAGAGAACATTCGGTACGATTGCCAATGGTAACTTCGTAAACGGCCCATTCTCTGCTGGTTTCACCATGCGTCCAAATGTTCCGATTTATAATGAAGATGGGTCTTTCAAAGCTGATTACCCTTCAAACCACAATTTCGGATATAACATCGTTCAAGGTGTTTATGAAGAATTGAGAAGAGGTACATCCGTTCAGACTGTTTCTAATTTGCAGTTGAACTATCAAATCACTCCTTGGTTGTCTTGGACTTCTTACTTCGGTATTGACTTTGCTGATAACAGAGACGAAAACAACCGTCCATCCACTATTCCGGTATTCTCTTCCTTTGGAGGTCAGTCATTCTATGCAGATAGAAGAACAAATAACTTCAACACAAACCATAACTTGAACTTCAACAAAAAATTCAATGATGTTCACACAGTTTCAGGTTTGTTGGGTTATGAGTACAAAGGATTCCAAACTGAAGAGACTACCGCTACTGGTCGTGGATTTGCTAATCCTACCTTGAGATATCTACAAAATGCTGCAACTCCATTTGGAGTAGGAGGCTTCTTTACTGAATTTAAGCGGGTAGGTTTCTTTGGTCAGGTTAAGTATGACTACGATGACAGATACACTGCCGACTTTACTGTACGTAGAGATGGACACTCCCGATTTGGTGCTCAAAATCAGTGGGGTACTTTCGGTGCGGCTTCCGTTGGATGGAGAATTTCATCTGAAGGCTTCATGCAAGATTTGACTTGGTTGGATAACTTGAGACTACGTGCATCTTATGGTGTGACCGGTAACTCTAACATTGCCAACTTTGCATCCAGAACCCTAGTAGGAAATACTGGACAGTATCTAGGATTTGGTACCTTAGGACTTTCCCAGTTGGGTAATGACTTGTTGACTTGGGAAGAATCAGTTACTGCAAACATCGGTTTGGATTGGACCTTATTCAATGGCCGAATCATAGGTACTGTTGACTTTTGGAGAAGAGATTCTGAAGCCCTTCTATTTAATACGCCACTTCCAATTGACTCTGGATTTGGAGGAATTACCAGAAACACTGGTAAGTTGAGAAACCAAGGTATCGATATTGACTTGCAGACTGTAAACGTCGTTGCAGGTAAGTTCCAGTGGAGTACTGCATTCAACATTACTTTCTTGGAAAACGAATTGCTTGAACTTTATGATGGATTGGATCGAATAGGTAACAATTTGATTGTAGGTCGTCCAATTTCGTTCTGGTATACACATCAATATCTAGGTGTAAACCCTGCAAATGGTCGTGCCATGTATGATGATGGAAATGGCGGATACACTTACATCGTAGGTGAGTCTACTTTAGGATACAGAGGAAGTGGATTCCCAGGTAGCTACGGTGGTTTGGCCAATACGTTCTCTTATGGTCCACTTTCATTGGAAGTATTCTTCCAAGGACAGTTTGGAAACTTGGCAGGTAACCAAGATATGTTCAATCTTGAAGACTGGGGAGCTTCTCAGGGTAACTTGAGAGTTAATCAATTGGATTACTGGAGACAGCCAGGTGATATCACTACAGTTGGTCGTCCTTATGAGGGTGGTCAGGCCCCAGGTGAGTCTAATATCGACACCTTCTCTACTCGATTCTTGAGTGATGGTAGTTATGTAAGATTGAAGCAAGTGACATTAAATTATGTGCTTCCTTCTTCTGCAGCTCAAAAGATCGGTATGCAAGGTTTGAGTGCATTTGTTCAAGGTTTGAACTTGGCGACATTTACCAAGTATACAGGACAAGATCCTGAAGTAGTAGGTATTGCTGAAAACGTATCAATCGGACGTTTCCCTAATGCTAGACAATTTTCGGCAGGTGTAACGCTAACCTTCTAATTCGAAATCAGATATGAAAAATATAGTAAAAACAATGGTATTGGGTGGGGCTATTTTAGCAGCATCCTGTACAGATCTAGAAACTCAGCCAAGGCAAAGTTTGACACCAGAGACTGCCTTTGCTGATGTAGATGGAATGGAATCTTTAGGCTTGACAGCTTATGGGACCTTAAGAGCTTTTAACCGATATGGTCAGCAATTAATAATTGCTCCTGAGATCATGGCCGATAACCTTCGGATTATCGCTAATACAGGCAGATATATCGGTCAGGAACAAAATACAGATCGAGCTCACATAGGAATCTGGAATGGCGGGATGTGGTCAGGTATAAATACGACCAATATCGTTCTTGCACAGATTGATGATGAAGAAGCTATTCCTGGAGATGCTGCTCAAAGACAGCGTGTAAAAGGTGAAGCTCACTTCCTTCGAGCATTGATGTATTTCGACATGGCTCGAATTTATGGATATGAACCTGGTAAAGAGGTAAATGGCTGGGATAAGGCAGTTATCTTGAGAACAGAGCCAACTCTAGGTTTCTCAAATGCAGATTTCAGAGCTCGTGCTACAAACCGTCAGGTTTATGATCAAGTAATCGCGGATTTGCAGGCAGCTATCAACTTATTGCCTAATGCCTCTATGGGATCTGCAAATGTATACCGCGCTAGCCGTGGTGCAGCTCAAGCCTTATTGGCAAGAGTTTATTTGTATGACTCTAAGTTTGCTGAGGCGGCTGCATCTGCTTCCGCAGCTATGGCTTCCTTTGGTCTATCGGACGATGGTACAGGTCTTGCGACTCCTGAAAATTACATTGCAGGTTTCTCCACAGCTCCAAACCCTGAATCTTTATTCGAAGTAGAAATCCGAGCTAATGACTGGTCTACAGTAGATGGTGTTAACAACTCAGTATCTTCTTTGACTGCCAATGTATTCGCCTCAGCTCAGTTCATTGCAACTGCAACTGATGATTTGATCGAATCTTATGATGAGAATGATGTAAGAAGAGACGCATGGGTAGAGACTACTCGAACAGGTTCTGACGAAACTGTTTATCGCTCTGCTAAGTGGTTGGGGCACAAAGGAGATTTCCTAGAGAACCTACCTATAATTCGTGCGGCAGAAATGTATTTGATTCGTGCAGAGGCTCGATACAGAACTGGTGATGAAGCAGGTGCAATAGCTGATCTAAATGCACTTCGTGCAAATCGTGGACTTGAAGAGTTTCCGATTTCAGCAACTGGACAGGCTTTGTTCGAAGCAATTATGCTAGAGCGTAGGCTAGAATTTGCGCTAGAAGGTCACAGATGGTTTGATCTTAAGCGTAATGGTTTGCCAATCACTAAAGCCGGTCGATTTGAGGATATTCCTTACGAGGACTACAGATTGTTGCCACCGCTTCCTACTGATGAATTATTGTTGAACGATCAGTTGGAGCAGAACCCTGGTTATAACTAAAAAACAGAAATCAATCATGAGAAAGATATATAACTATCTAGCAGTTGTCCTTGCCGCAGTGGTAATGACTTCCTGCTTCGACGATCCGGGGAGAGATGTGTTCTTTTCAGGCAATGAGGTGGAATTCAATGCTGGGAATCTACCAAATGGTCTAACCACCACTCAGGTGAGAAGAAATGCAGAGCAAACCGATCAATTTGATATTCAAGTCAATCGTGTTTCCACTGATGCATCTAGTGCAATCACCATCACCATTGGTGTTGACCCTGCTTCTACTGCGGTACAAGGTGTACATGTAGACTTTACTGGTACTACCGTGACTATCCCTGCAGGGGAGTTTATAGCAACTTTCCCAGTGACCATCCTTACTGGAAATATCGATCCTTCTGAATCACCAGTACTAGGATTGGTAATGGAGTCAGCTACAGGTGCAGACGTTTCAGATAACTATGGAACATTAGACGTAAACATTAATGTAATATGTGAGTCTAATATTTCCACAGCTGCTGATACTTGGACTGCTACAAGTGATTCACGATTTGGTACATTTACTGCAACTGTGACTGTAACTCCTGTAGATGGAGCGATTGGAGAGTATGTGGTTTCTGATATTTCTGCTGGTCTTTACGCAGCCTTTGGCTTCGGTACCGTTCAGCAGGCGATCTACGGAGACAACTGTAATGCCTTGACCTTCCTAAGACCTGGTCAGAGAGAATTCAATATTTCTGCGCCAAGAGTAGAGCCCTTAGTTGGAGCATTTGATCCAGCTACTAACACGATGACAGTTTATTGGAGTGATCCAAACAACAACATCGATGGTACTACGGTCTTGGTGAAAGATTAATTCACAACCTTTAACATGAAAAAGGAGGGGAAACCCTCCTTTTTTTGTTTTGTAAGTGCAATTCATCAAAAGTTTTAAGACTTATTGATGACTATGTTTTATTTTTAGCTAATTATTTTCAAAAAAATAATTGAGAATTAAACCCAAGTGTAAGTGTGGAAGTTTGAATAAGTATGAGGAGAAAAATTACCCTATTAACCTGTGGCTTTGTAATAGCAATTGGTTCGCAGATTAGTGCTCAAGACAATCAGAGCAAAGAAGCCCTACTTCAAAAAGCAAGAGAAACTGTAAAATCCAGTCTTCAACAAAGACTAGATAAACTGCGCTATATACCGCAACCTAATATTTCCCAAAAGTTCAGCTACCTGAATGCAGATGGAATGCTTGTTCTTGAGGATGGTTTTACTTCTAAGATTCAATATTTGGATGAATCAGGGGCTCCAGTGCTATATGCCCCCCATAATACAAATGCAGCCATTACCACGGGTGCTGTTCACCTTCAACCCGGTGGAAATTTGGGTTTAAACCTGACAGGAAAAGGGCTGACTGTCGGTATTTTTGATCAGACAAGACCAAAGCCTGACCATGTTGAATTTGGAGGTAGATTAACACAAATAGATGGGTCTTCAGAAGATCTCAGTACGCATGCAACTCACGTAAGTGGTACGGTAATGGGAGGGGGAGCTAACTCTCAAGCAAAGGGTATGGCCTATGAAGCCACTGGGTGGTCTTTTAATTGGGACGCAGACATTTCCAAGATGAATGCAAATGCTTATGACCCTGCCACCAAGCCCAATGGAATGCTGATTTCTAATCATTCCTACGGTATTGTCCTTGGCTGGAGAAGTAACGGAGGGTCTTGGACTTGGTTTGGAAATGCTAATGTTGATCCTGACAAGGATTGGAGATTTGGATTTTATTCCACCAAGAGTCAGGCAATAGATGAATTACTTTTTACTAAACCTTACTACTCTGTAGTTTGGTCTGCAGGAAATGATAGAGATGACGTAGGAGACGGTACCCGTGATCCAGACGGTCCAGATGATACCATCGGTCCTGAAGGTGTCGCAAAGAATAATTTTGCGATTGGGGCGGTAGAGCGAGTTCTTGATTACAAGTCTCCTCAAGATGTGCAAATGAGTGGATTTTCTTCTTGGGGTCCCGTAGATGATGGTAGGATTAAGCCGGACTTGGTGGCCATGGGCGTCAATGTATTTAGTGCTTCCATCGGTCCTCAGGGAGGGGATAGTTATGCAAGCCAAAGCGGAACGTCTATGGCTGCACCTAATGCGACTGGATCAATGTTTTTGCTTCAGCAATTGTACTCAGAGCGAAACTCAGGGAGATTTATGCTTTCTTCTGCCTTGAAAGCTTTGGCTATTCATACCGCAAAGGAGGCAGGGCCTGCTCCAGGACCAGATTATATGTTTGGCTGGGGGCTCTTGGATGTAAACGCTGCGGCTAAAATTGTTTTAAACGAAGATGGTTCTTCCCAATTTATCAGGGAAGAACTACTTGCTGATGGAGAGGTGCAGGAATTTGATTTTATCTCTGATGGTGTTACTCCCATTCGAGTGACTATAGCCTGGACAGATCCTGCGGGCTCACCTCCTGGACAGTCCAATAATCCAACCGATTTGATGCTCGTTAACGACTTGGATCTTAGGATTTTTGATGAGGATGGAAAAGAGTTTTTTCCTTGGTCTTTGGATCCCTCTTTGCGTGCGGGAGCACGAGGAGATAGAACGAAAGATAATTTCAGGGATAATGTTGAACAAGTCTTGATCGATGCTCCTGAGGCAAAACGCTACACTGTACGGGTAAGTCATAAGAATTCACTTGAGTTTGGAGTGCAACAGTATTCCATGGTATTTACAGCCGGAACTATTGATGGTGCAGAGGAAACGCTTTATTGGATAGGCGGGACAGAAGGTTCCTGGAATGATGGTAATAACTGGTCTTTGACTGCTCAGGGAAGTCCTGCTGGAAAGATTCCTTCTAATGGAACTCGTGTGGTCTTTGAAGGCACTGAAGGAGGAAACACCGCTGTCAATCTTTCTGCTTCAGTAAATGCCTTCAGTGTGAATTTATTTGGAGACCAGGTTGTGACTTTTGATCTGGGAGGGAATAATATCAATGTGACCAACGGATTCCGCGTTAGCAATCAAATCACAGAGATCCGAAACGGCACATTGACCTTTGAAAATGACCTTTCTAATGCACAGATTATTGAATTTGGTCAGACAGCTTTTGAAAATGTACAACTTAATTTCAATACCGGAAATTGGAGATTAATTGCATCCGAAAAGTTAGGAGATGTCCGGATCGATGAGGCAAATCTTGAAGTAGCACTTGAGTCATTGGAGGTGAATTTGTTAGAGATGGTAGGTGCTGGTTCCATTGATGGTAGCTTTACATCAATCACCTTTGATGAAGATTTTATTGCTGAACCACAAGCAAGCATCAAATCAGATATCAAAGTGATATTTACTGGAGAGAACGGGCTTTTTAATCAACTTGCATCTGAGAATGTTACCGAATTAGACGTTCAATCAGGCGAGTTGACCTTGTTAAGTGCAGGAGTAGACAAAATCACTGCATCTAACTCTACTGTTCTTTTAGATCGAGAAGTTTTGACAATATCTGAATTGGCCTTGGGAGAAGCTTCCATCTTTGACTTAGGCCCTTCCGGACAATTGACAATTTTGGAGAATATTTCTGCTAATGCCACTTCTGACCTAGGGGCGAAGATTCAAGCAGGGAATAAAGGACAAATCATACATAATGTCTACCGAAAGTACTGCTTTGAAAATCTAAGCCTTGAAAATGTTGATTTAGAAGGAGATGCAATTATCAATCTAGGTACGGATGCTGAGGTTACTAATTCGGATGGATGGTTAACTCAAATTTGTGAGGATGTGCTTTTCGCAAACTTCACGGTACAATATCCTTGTGCAGGTGCCGCAGTTACATTTGACAACCTGAGTGAAGGTGCTATTTCCAACTATAGCTGGGACTTCGGTGGTTTAGGCGAATCAGAGTTGGAGAATCCATTCTTTGTATTTGATACTCCGGGATCCTACACAGTTACTTTAACGATATCAAATGATGATGGAGCTACTGTTTTTGAGCAGGCAGTTGAAATTGGAAGCAATGATTTGACAAAGCCTGAAATTGTAGCAAATGGAACGAATTTGACCTCCCAGCAACCAGGAAATGCATACCAGTGGTATCTAAATGGAGTCGCAATATCAGGCGCAACTTCCAGGTCTATCAACGCTGAGTCAGATGGGTCTTATCAAGTTGCAATCTTTAATGATATTTGCAACCGTGTTTCTGATCCGGTGGTGATTTCTTCGATACCAAACCAAGAGCAAGATTTAGCTCGATTTGGAATATTTGTAGGACCTATTCCATCAGATGATAAAGTCAAAGTTTATGTTTCTAATACCTATCGTGGTCCGCTGACTCTTTCCCTAGTTGATATGGCAGGAAGAGAATACCGTAGAACTGAGGTCGGTAAAAACACAGATGAACTTGAAATCGAAATGAACCTTCCTGCTAGACAGGGACTTTACATATTGAAAATCAATACCAACAATTTAACCTTACACAAAAAAGTAATTAAACAATGAGAAAACTATTAGTAGTTCTGTTCCTTTTTTTAGCCAATTCAAGCTTTGCGCAGATTGCAAACTTTGATTTGAATGGAGCACCGGCACGGATATCAGGATATGACGGTGTTGAGGGGTCTCCCTACCTATTTGCTGATTGGTCTAGAGCAGATTTATCGCTTAGTAATGCAGGATTAAAAGAGAATGTCGCTTATCGATTCAATATTTATGAAAATGAACTTGAGGTAATCAATGAAGCTGGAAATAAGATTTATTTAAATAAGTCTTATGTGGAGTACGCCATGCTGGAAAGACCTTCTATCGTGATAGCAAATAATACTGAAGAAGGGCTTTTGACAAGATTGCTTTTCAAGAAAGGTTATGATATGATTAATGGAGTGAAAGCTACTGACCTTGTCAATGTGATTGCAGAGGGAGAAAAATATACCTTGGTTCGTAAATTTGTTTCCGATTTAGTAACTCCGCCTAAGAATAGCTATGCTCCCACAGCTGGTCGAATGTTCGTTTTTGAGGAGAACTTCTATCTGATTGATGCAAATAACAATGTCAACTCTGTTCGAAACAAGACAAATAACATCATCAAATCTTTGAATGAAAAGGATCAGGATTTAGCGAAGCAAATTGTAAAAGACAACAAGTTGAATCTCTCCAGAGAAGACCACTTGGTGCTCTTTTTCCAAAAGCTTAACGAAGCCTAATTGATTTGAAATCAACTTAGAAGCCCCGGGTAAAACCGGGGCTTTTGTGTTTTTGAGGATTTTCTATCTCTGATCTTTTGGCTACCTTTGCAGCGAATTTTATTTCAGATGATTTACGTTTGTAGAAAAGAGCATTTCAACGCCGCACATAAACTTTGGAATCCAAACTGGTCCGAAGAGAAAAATTTCGAGGTTTTTGGTCCCTGTGCCAATGTGAATTGGCATGGACATAACTTTGAGTTGATTGTGACGGTAAAAGGAATCCCTGATCCAGAAACCGGTTTTGTGGTGGACTTGAAGGACTTGAGTAGTTTAATCAAAAAGCTGGTTATCGATAAAGTTGATCATAAAAACTTAAATATGGACGTGGATTTCATGCGAGGAAAAATGGCTTCATGCGAAATCCTAGTCATGGAGTTTTGGAAGATATTGGAACCTGCAATCAAAGAAATCACTCCCAAAGGAGGTTTGCATAAATTGACACTTTACGAGACTCCGAGGAACTTTGTGGAGTATCAAGGGGAATAAGGTTTAATTTTTCACCACAGAGAGCGCAGAGATTTTTTTGGAGGTTAGCTTTCATTTTTTTTTGATAGGCAGTATCTTAATTTATGGGTGATTTTGATATTACAGAGAAAATAATTGGAGAAGCTATCTATGTCCATCGGAATTTAGGCCCCGGGCTTCTAGAAAGCACTTATCAAAATTGTTTGTACCACCGGTTAAAATCAATTGGTTTAAAAGTTGAAAAGGAAAAGCCTCTGCCAGTCTTTTTTGATGGGGTTTTTTTGGAATGTGGTTATAGACTTGATTTGGTTGTTGATGACTCAGTTGTCTTGGAACTAAAGAGCATCAAAAAACTCAAGGATATTCATAAAGCGCAAATGATAACTTATCTTAAATTAAGTGGATATAGAATTGGATTGTTGATCAATTTCAATGTTTTGAGGCTGGTAGATGGTTTAATTCGCTTAAAAAATTGAACTTTCCTCTGTGTCCTCTGTGGTAAAAAATAAAAAACTCTACATCATCTCTGGTGAGCGCTCAGGCGACTTACATGCCTCGAATCTGGTCCGAGCCATGCACAAGCTCGATTCAACTATTCAGTTTAGAGGAATGGGAGGAACTTATTCCCAAGAGGCTGGAGTAGATTTAGCTGTAAACTATTCAGAAGTAGCCTTAATGGGCTTTTTGGAAGTAGTATTAGGCTTTCGGAAAGTGCTCAAATATCTGAAGATAGTGAAGGATGATTTGAATGCTTTTCAACCTGATGCCTTAATCTTGATAGACTACGGAGGCTTTAATATGAGAATTGCAGCCTTTGCTAAGAAAAAAGGTATTCCTGTTCATTATTATATCCCTCCTAAAGTATGGGCTTGGAACCAAAAGCGGGCCTTGAAATTGAAAGCTATCACCGATCAGATTTACAGCATTCTGCCTTTTGAACCTTGCTTTTTTAAGCGTTTCGAAATGGATGTGGAATACGTAGGGAATCCCCTTTTTGATGAAATAAAGAAGTTTACTCCGCATGAGTTCTTTTTTCAAAAAAATGAATTGAGCTATGCACCGATTATTGCGCTTCTTCCAGGAAGTAGGAAACAGGAAATAAATGCCATGCTTCAAGAAATGGTAAATCTGGTTAGCAAATTTCCAAATGCTCAATGGGTAGTGGCAGGTGTTGATAGCTTGGACTCTAAGTTATACGAACCTGCTAGAAAGGCCGGAATCAAGGTGATTTTCAACCAAACCTATGATTTGCTATCCCATGCGACCGCAGCAGTAGTAACCTCTGGTACTGCTACACTGGAAACAGCGCTATTCCGCGTTCCTCAAGTGGTCGTCTATCGTACTTCTCCTTTATCCTATGCGATCGGCAAGAAATTGATTCGTGTTCCCTTTATTTCTTTGGTCAATTTGATTGCCGAACGAGAGGTAGCGAAAGAATTGATTCAGGGCGAATTTTCGGCTGAAAATATCCAAGCCGAGCTTCAGAGGATTCTTTCTAACCCTGTTTATAAAGGGCAGATGCTACAGGGATACGATGATATCTTAGAAAGGCTAGGCGAGGCTTCAGCATCTGACACTGTCGCAAGAAGGTTAGTGGAAAGTTTGGCATAGGTGAGTAATTTTCCTTAGCTATTTTCCTCAGAAATCAATACTTTGAAGGAAATCTCCCTAGTTATGAAAAAGCTATGTGCTCTTCTTCTGGCAGGTCTTTTTTCCCTGTCTGCCTTTTCTCAATCCCCTGATGGAATAATTCAAAGTCGAGTTCAAAAACTGGACGCGATGCTGGATGAAGCCGTTGCTACCCAGAAAGTTCCTGGTTTGGTAGCTATGATCGTCAAAGACGGACAAGTAGTTTACCATGAAGCAAAAGGCTATTCGGATGTAGCTGCTCAGAGAGTGATGGAAACTGATCATATTTTCCGAATCGCTTCTCAAACCAAAGCAGTCACCGCTACTGCTGTGATGATTTTATGGGAAGAAGGTAAGTTTAGGCTAGATGATCCTATTTCCAACTATATCCCTGAATTCAAGAGTCCACAGGTTTTGACTGGCTTTAGATATAGCGATACTACTTTCTCTACAAGACCTGCGGACAAGGAGATCACGATCAGACATCTACTCACCCACACTTCAGGTTTGGGTTATGGAGTGATTGACGGAGATGAAAGGATGAAAATGATCTATCATAAAGCAGGGGTAACTGACCTGTTTACTACTGAAAATATTAGTATCGAAGAGAGTGTCAAGCGCCTAGCCAAACTTCCACTACATCATGATCCTGGGAACAAATATACCTATAGCGAAGGCTTGGATGTGCTTGGCTATTTTGTGGAGATTATCAGCGGTCAGCCTTTTGATGTTTTTCTTAAAGAGCGGATTTTTGATCCTTTGGGAATGGATGATACCCGGTTTTATCTGAATGATGCTCAGGGAGAGCGTTTAGTTACCGTTCATACTTATCAAGATGGAAAATGGCAGCCTTACCCGATTACCTTTTACGATCCTGATTACCCTAGGAAAGGAGCAAAACGATTTTTCTCAGGCGGAGCGGGTCTATCGAGCACCACGGCTGATTATGCAAAGTTTCTTCAGATGTATTTAAATCAGGGGGAATTGAATGATAATCGGATTCTGAGTTCAAAGACCATCGAAACTATCATGAAAAATCAAGTAGGGGACTTGTGGTCGGGGGATAAATACTATGGACTAGCCTTTGGAGTGGTCACTGAGGCTGGAGTTGCTCGAGGGGGATTGGGGAGTAAAGGAACCTTTGATTGGGGTGGTTACTTTAATACCCAATATTTTGCTGACCCAGAGGAGCAAATAATCGGTCTCATTTTCAAGCAAACAAGTGGTGCAGGTAATGGAGATGATACGAATTGGAAGTTTAGACAGATGGTTTTCACTTTGATTGAATAAGTGGGCTTTTTATTGAGCCGGTTTTAGGTTGTCACCATCCCTTACATGTAGTCTTCCAAATACAAAGGCCGAAACCATTGTCATTCCTCCAATTACCAAAAAGGTATATCGGAATGCATTGTGGATTTCGTTCTGAATCAGGCTTGTATCTCCTTCGAAAAGCTTTAAAATCACTAAGCCAAAAGCTACTCCAAATCCAATCGCCAATTGTTGGTTGACAGAAAGGAGAGAATTACCACTACTCGTATGATACGGGCGCAAATCCGCAATGGCAATTGAATTCATTGCAGTAAATTGGATAGAATTGAAAAATCCCAATACTGCGATAATGGGTATATGCCAATACAGAGAATGCTTCACATCAGGAATAGCTAAGCTGCATATCAATGCTCCAATAATCAGCGTATTGATCATCAGGGTTTGCCGATAGCCAAGTCTATTGAGAATTCCCATCACGACAGACTTTCCCAATATGGCAGTGACAGCCATAGGAGCCACCATCCAGCCTGAGATGACTGCAGATTTCCCATATCCAATTTGGATCATCAAAGGAAGTAAAAGTGGGATTGAGCTGATTCCTAACCTAGTAATTAGATTTCCTACGATTCCAACGCGAAAAGTCCTTACCTGAAATAAGTCCAGTGGAAAAATGGGTTCTACCCGTTTCCGTGCATGTCTGTAGTAGAAATAAAGTAGTAGGAATCCCAATACTAACCCCAAAAGAAGCGGAGTGGTCAGTACTGCATTTCCCATCAATTCGAGAGACACAGATAAGGTAAAAGTGGCTCCTGCAAAAATCAAGAATCCCTTCAAGTCAAAACCTGAATTTTCTGAATGATAATCCGGTAAATAAACCAAACTGAGAAATAATCCTATAAAGGCAATGGGGAGATTGATCAGAAAAATCCATTGCCAAGAAAAATAATCAACCATATACCCACCTACCAAAGGACCTAAAATGGGACCAATTAAAGCAGGTACAATGGCAAAATTCATGGCTCTCACTACCTCATTTCGTGGGAAGGTTTTTATCAATGTCAGTCTACCCACCGGAGTCATCATGCTCCCTCCCACACCTTGGATGACTCTTGAAATGACTAATTGGTTGAGATTTTGTGAAAGGGAGCAAAAAAGTGATCCCAAAGCAAAAACAGCCAATGCGCCGATAAATACCTTTTTGGTCCCAAATCGGTCTGCCATAAAACCACTAATCGGCATCAGCAAAGCTACAGTCAGCACGTAGCTGATAATGGCACTTTGCATATTCAGTGGAGACTCATGGAGATCCTCAGCGATGGCTGGCAATGAGGTATTCAAAATGGTAGAATCCAGCATCAACATGAAGATAGCTGTAGCTAGGATAATGGGGAGGATTCTTTTTTCTTGTGAACTGGAAGAATTAGAATTCATTCGAATTTCTAGATAAAAATTTTGATATTCGTTCGAATAGAGAAGCAAATATTTCAAGATTCAGTTCATTCAAACCTAGCCTTGGATCCATTATTCCCCTGGTATTTTGCGATGGAGGATTTTGCCTAATTCTAAAGCACAACCCCAAGCCACTGTAAATCCAGCTCCTCCATGGCCATAATTGTGAAAAATCCGAGGGAATTCTTCATCAAACTCAAAACGCACTGCTTTTCTTTTCGGTCTTAGTCCGACTAGTGTTTCGATTACTTGGGGACTTGATTGGATGCCAAAACTTTTCAATCGTCCCAAAATTAATTGAGTGTCTTTAGGGTCTTGCTCTTCGTTCCAGTCGTCTTCATAATCAGTTCCTCCAATGATGGAGTCCTGACTTCTATTGATAATGTATGTTAAAGCTCCTTTTCGGATTGGGTCAGCAAAGGAAGGAATATTCATTTTTTCGGCACGTAAAATTTGTCCGCGCATGGGATGCAGATCTAGGTCTCCACAGAGTTCCCTGGCTCCAAGGCCAGTGCAATTGATTACCCATTCATCCAGCGAAGCTAAGTCGTTGAGGGTTTTGAATTTTTTCAATTCAAATTCACCTCCATTTTCTAAAAACTTTCTGAATAAATACGGAAGGTAGCGGGGAGGTTCGGCTAAAGGTACATCAGCGATCAGACCTTTTTCCATGCCAGTTGGAAGCTCCGAGAAACTGGCTTCCCGTACAGTTCCGGGCGGTAAATGCTTTACCCATTCTTCCTCGCTCAGATCTTTATAAGAGTTCAAAAATGGAATCATCGAAACCCCTTCAGCGTAGGCTGATTCTTCTTGATAGCGCGCATAGCTCACAGCTGCCCATCGATCAGTTTTCTTTTTTGGTTCGATGGTGTATGGAAACCAAACAGCCCCCACTTTATGGGAAAGTGTGTGTCCAAATTTCTCCTTGGCGTAAAGCTTTACTCGAAATCCAGTCTCCTGCAATGCAATGGCCGAAGTCAATCCGATAATTCCGGATCCTATAACCGTTGCTGATTTTATTTCGGAAGGTTTTGAGGATGTAGATGTGGGACTTTTCAACTGCTTCTTAGAATCTTTTCCATTTTTTTCCCTTTGGCTAATTCATCTACCAATTTGTCCAGATATCTGACTTTTTGGGTCAAAGGGTTTTCTATTTCTTCGACTCTGTATCCACAAATTACCCCTTTGATTTGATTGGTATTAGGATGGAGCTGCGCCTCTTCGAAAAACTCTGTAAAAGTGACCTTTTTATCAATCAGCTCCTGAATTTTTGAAGAAGAAAAGCCAGTTAACCAGGATATTACTTGATCCAATTCTTCCTGTGTACGTCCTTTTTTCTCCACCTTGGTGATATAGTGAGGATACACCGATCCAAAAGTCATTTTAGCTATTCTTTCGTCGGAATTCATTGGTTTTTAGTTTTGGTTAAACATACGGATCCAATCCTGTTCAGCTGCAATGTAGCCAAAGGAAGCGAAGGAATTCGTCTCCAAGAGACCTTCCATCATGTTTTTGGCCCGTGAAGTGTCTCCATTGTAGAGATACCAATTTGCCACTCCATACCGAACAGCATCATTGGATGGATTGCCACCAGGTCCTTGCTGTATAAGTGAATCTACCGGAACCCAACCTTTGTATAGATTGCAAAGGTCAGCATAGCTTTGATTTTCTATCACAGTAGAATCTGCGTGGATCGGTGCCAAAAGTGAATCGGCTTTAGCAGGATTTTCCAATCGCTGCTGAATCATGTATAGCCAATGGGTACTGGAAACAATATTGTCATAATGGGAACCACTTTCCCTGCATTTCACATAAGCATCATAGGCCTTTTCATAATCTCCAACCAGGTAATAAGCCAATCCCAAATGATAATAAATATTTCCGTGAAGTGAACTCACGGGAATGTTCAAAGCATTGGGCATTCCATCGGGTTCGATTTCGTTTGGAGTTCCCTGGATCAACTCGGCAGCCTTTTCAAGATCGGAAATTGCCTGATCAAACTCTCGAATGGAAATGTAGCGATGCCCTCGATGTCTGTAAAGTCTGGGTTCTGGGGGGAATTTTTCTATTCCTTCGGAATAAATATCGATAGCCTTCCCATATTGACCTAAATAGGCGGTGCGTCTTCCATACCAGATAAGAGCCTCTACATCGTCTGGATTAGCCTCCAATTTGGCCTTTGCTTCTTCATATTGGCTTAGTAGCTTTTCGGAGGGCTCGGATAGCTGATAAGTTTTTCCCAGTTGGGTGGTGAATGATGATTCAAATGAATCCTCTGATTTCTTAATCGACTCGTTTTGTTTTTGACTGCAGGAGACTAGGAAGTTGAGAAGAAAAATTAAATAGAAGGCGTTTCGCATCGGGTTAGAATGTTTTTGCAAGATTTAATCTACAATAAAAAATCAAAAATTGGTTTTTTCTAAAGGGGGGGGGGTCTTCTACTGAATCCAAGGATAAAAAAACACCCAAAACTTGATGGGTATCAAGTTTTGGGTGTTTGAACAAAATCGCTTTTTCTAATCAAAAGCTACATTCTCAAATTCTCCATTTCCAACTGTGGTGCAAATGGCTGCTCATAGTAGCGTTTACCTGTTGCTTTGTATAAGGAATTGGCCAAGGCCGCAAATACCGGTGGGAAAAGTGGTTCGCCCAATCCGGTTGGATCTTCGTTATTTTCCACAAAGTGAACTTCGATTTTCTTCGGCGCTTCTTTATGCCGTATCATGCGGTACTTGTCAAAATTTCGTTTGGTGGGAGCTCCATTTTCGAAAGTCAGTTCTCCGAAAAAGGCATTTCCGATACCATCGACAATCGCACCTTCTCCCATGTTTCTAGCGGCATCCGGATTTACCACTATGCCACAATCTACCGCTGCGTAGACTGACTCCACTACGGGCTGATTGTCTTTGATGACTGTATCCACCACCTCGGCCACATAGGAATTATGACAGAAATAAGCAGATACACCACGGCTGACATTGGATTGCGGGCTATTCCAATTGGATTTGTCTCTTACCAGTTCCAAGACACCAGCATAGCGTTTGGGTTCGTAATCATTTCTTTCGCCTACAGGATTGGTCTCGGCTCTTTTTAGCAATTCCAATCGGAACTCAATGGGGTCCTTACCCATTTCTTCTGCTAATTCATCCAAGAAGCTTTGTTCGGCACCTGCGATAAAGTTTGACCGGGGAGCACGGAAAGCTCCAATTGTGATATTGGAAGGGATATCCCAAGCTTCCGCCAGATAGTGATCGATTGCTCCAGCCGGAAATCGATTGGCATGTAGAGGAGTTTCTGGGATTCCTCCGGCTTTTACATGAAATGCCAACAAATTATTGTTTTCATCCAAAGCTGCTCGGTAAGTTGCCGAGTAAGTAGGTCGATAGACTCCTGCAGACATGTCATCCTCGCGGGTGTAAAACATCTTCACTGGAGCTTGGATTTTTTGAGAAATCAAAGCCGCTTCGGTCATATGGTGACTATAAGCTCTTCGTCCAAATCCACCACCCATTCGAGCGAGGTTGATTTGGATATTTTCTTTTGGAATACCAAGTGCCTGGGCAATGGTTCCTGATATGAACTCCGGTGCCTGAGTTGGACCATAGATAATCGCTTTGTCCCCCTTCACATCCGCGAAGCAGTTCATCGGTTCCATGGTATTATGAGCGAGGAAAGGCGCAGTATAGGTTCGTTCCAAAACCTTGGCTGCTTTTTTAAACATTCCCTCAGGATCTCCATCTCTTCGAACTACATTGCCTGGCTTTTGGATATATTCCGCCATTCGCGCTTTGTGGCGATTTGTATTTTCCAGTCCAGCCGGTACAACGGCCGTGCTGGTTCCGCCTCCTCGTCCTGCCATTGGGAAGGTTGTTTCCGGCGCTTTTTCCCATTCGGCTGTTAGGTTCTTCTTGGCTTGCATGACTTCCCAAGTCGAATTGCCTACTATCGCTACTACCTCAGGAAAAGTAGTGGTATCAAAGAAATTTCTGGCGTAGTCTTCTTTGAATAGGGAGATCGGGAAAGCGTCTACAATTCCGGACATGCCCATTACGGAGCTTTTGTCAAATGACTTAAGTCGCATCCCAAAAGAAGGAGGCATCACCAACGCGGCGTACTTCATTCCTTCGACCTTATGGTCAATAGCGAAGAGGGGCTTTCCGGTGATGATTTTTTGACCATCCACATTCTTCTTGGATGTTCCAATGATATTGAAATTCTTGATTTCCTTTAAGGTCACTTCCTCAGGCACTTCTAGCGTGGCCGCCAAAGAAGCCATTTCTCCATAATGCGCTTTTTTGCCGGAGGCTTTGTGTTCAATTTGCCCTGCATTTGTGGTGATTTCTGAAGCGGGGACATTCCATGATTGTGCGGCAGCACTGACGAGCATGGCTCTCGCTGTGGCACCGGCCGTTCTCAAAGGAGTCCAACCTTGACGGATTCCTTGGCTTCCACCGGTAAATTGGCGATCAAAACGCTCCGGATAAAAATCTGCTTGCTCCACAAATACATGCTTCCAATCTGTGTCCAACTCCTCCGCCAAAATCATAGGCATGGAAGTCTTGACATTGGAGCCGAATTCTGGATTGGGAGAGTAAAGGGTCACGGCCCCATTTTCTCCTATTTTGATGTAGCTATTTAATTCAAACCATTCCTTGGGAAGGCCCATCATTTCCTCTTCGGTGGGCTTACAACCAGCGAGCCAGGCAAAGCTGAGCATCATTCCACCTCCTGCCAAAGCCGAGGCTTTCAGGAAGGATCTTCTGTTCATTTTGGTATTTACAGTTGTCATGGTTTTCAGAGCTTAGAGGTTTTGTGAAGCGGTTTTAATGGCTGCCTTTATTCTGAGATAAGTTCCACAGCGACAGATGTTTCCATTCATTGCATTGTCGATGTCGGTATCGGATGGGCTAGGATTTTGTGCCAAAAGGGCTGCCGCACTCATAATTTGACCGGCTTGACAGTACCCGCATTGAGGAACATCATGCTCCAGCCAGGCTTTTTGAACCGGATGATCTCCATTTTCGGAGAGCCCTTCAATGGTGGTGACTTGTGCACCTTCTGCTGCCGAAACCGGTAACTGACAGGAACGCACTGCATTTCCGTCCAAGTGAATGGTACAAGCACCGCATTGAGCGATGCCACAGCCAAACTTGGTGCCAACTAAGTCCAAGTGATCTCTCAAAACCCAAAGTAGTGGGGTATTGGGATCGACATCGACCTGTTGGGATTTGCCGTTGATATTGAGGTTGAATTGAGCCATAATTCTAAAATTTGATATCTAAGTTAATGATTTATAGTAGGCTAGCCCTTACTGAATTCAAATAAGCTATTCACCTACTTCTCAATCTCGTGTGTATCTCGTACACTACTGAAGGTCAAGGCAAGCATTTTCCATTCGGAACCTTCTTTTTGGTAGACTTCAGTCACTGTAAATTCATTCTCCACATCATTTCCTCTGACATGGGCTGTCAAGGTGATTCGGTTCCAAACAACTGCCGTATTCCCAAACAATTCGATAGCAGTATCATGAACAGCCGCATTTTTGTACCAAATGCTACCTGTTTCGATGATTTCCAGTTCTCGTTCAGTCGTCCAGGTTCCGCTCATATGGACAAACTTGGCTTCAGGATGGAATATGGGAGTGAGTTTGGTAATATCTTTATCAGCCATCCATTTCCATTTATTCATGGAAAGTTCATAAACCTCTTTTTCGGTGGCGGATTGTGAAAATACTGTACTCGCGCTAAATAGCAACAGGGCAATTAGAAATAAGTGTCTTTTCATTTTATGAGATTTTAAACAACAATATTCCTGATTTTTATACTGTTTCAATTATTCCTATCAAACCAATACTTACAAAATTCAAACAGCAACAAAAAAAAGCCGACTAGGTAAAGTCGGCTTTTATGTCATTTTGGATTCTTATACCTTATTCTGGTAGAAGTACCGTGTCAATCACGTGAACTACTCCATTGGAACCTGCCAAATCAGCAGCTACAACGGTGGCGCCTCCGATCATTACTTTTCCTTCAGAAATGGAAACAGTCAAAGTCTGTCCGTTTAATGTAGTTACTTCTTGACCGTCGCTAAGGTCTCCCGACATTACATTTCCAGAAACTACATGGAAAGTTAGGATACCGGTAAGTGTCTCTTTATTTTCTGGCTTCAGCAAATCCTCTACAGTGCCTGCTGGAAGTGCTTCAAAAGCTGCATTGGTAGGTGCAAAAACGGTGAATGGTCCATCTCCACTCAAAGTTTCTACTAAACCAGCAGCCTGTACTGCGGCAACTAATGTGGTATGGTCAGGAGAACCTACTGCGATATCGACTACAGTATTCGACTCAACTGGGGTTTCTTCTACAACCTCTTCTACCATTGTTTCTTCTTCAGAGGATTCTTGTTTGGGAGCACTGCAGGCTGTCCAAAAGCCAAGTGCTAGGAAGGTGGCGGCGAATGCCGTGATTTTGTTGATTTTCATTTTTCTTAAAGGGGTTTGATTTCTGTTTATTAACCACCCTAGTCGATTAAAGTTTAAGAAGGCCTTTCATTAATGAATATTGAGGCTAAAAAACTCAATCAAATCGAGGGTTTTTAGAGTTTATCAATCTAGACCTTCAGCGGTCGAAAGTTTCGGGGCTGGTTATTTGATTTTTGTAAGTTTTGGTTTGAAAAGTATCGCTAGAGATACAAAATCATTACGAATTTTGTAAGATATTTCAATTACCCTTATGAAATTTAGTAATCAATCTTATCGTCAGTTCTCCAGAACCGGTTTCTTTCTAAGAGTATCCTTTCTTTTGATAGTCCTTGCTTGCTTATGCTTAAGCAAGGAGAAAGCTTTTGCTCAGGAGGCCGGTCAAAAGCACATTGGGGGAACCATCACTACTACCAATAATGGGATATCCATTATCCCTTCCTTTTCGCTTGGTCGCCCAGCAGTCTTTTTTGACTTGACTATGGGAGGAGAACACTTTTCCTTTGATCCCATGCTTCGTTTTGGAATGGATGGAAAGCCTTGGTCATTCGTATTTTGGGGAAGATATAAATTGATCAAAGACCGACGCTTTTCTTTGTCTGTAGGTGGTCATCCTGCTTTTTTGTTTCAAGAGGCACAGGTAATGGTGGAGGGACAACCTGAAATGAGAATGGTAGCCAATCGCTATGTGGCAGGTGAAATCAATTCCAGCTATCGATTGACGGATAGGTTTACCCTGAGATTGTACTACCTCAAAGGCATGGGTATTCAGGTGCTTGGGCCCAAAAATTCTGATTTTCTAGCTTTAAGTCCTGAATTTTCGGATATTCAATTAGCTGGTGAATACCGTATGGCGATCAATCCCCAGCTCTTTTTCCTAAAGGTTGATGAAAATTCCGGGTTTTATACCAATTCGGGAATTACCTTGAAAAATGGAGAGTTTCCAGTACAATTTCAGGCTTTTGCCAATAAAAAGCTCGATTCCACTATCCCGGGAGATGATTTGGTTTGGAACTTGAGTCTGCTGTATAAGTTTAATTCCTCATTTGAAAAAAAATAAATCATGGATAATGCCGAAAGCCTACGAGAGTTTTATGAGAGAAAATTCAACTGGATTCCAGAAAACTTAGCCGCGGAAATCGGTCATTTCAATATTTTCCGACTGGAGCCATACCTGGAGGGCAAAATGAAGACCGTGCCCTACCGAAGGAGAGATTTTTATAAAATCATGCTGGTCAAAGGCCCGGGTACGGTTCACTATGCTGACCGAATCAATGAAGTTAAGAAACAGGCGCTTTCCTTTTCCAATCCGCTTGTACCTTACAAATGGGATAATTTGGCGCCCGATACGCAAGGGATTTACTGTATTTTCAACCCACATTTCTTTATGAATTTCGGGCAGATCCAGCAATATGAGGTATTTCAGCCCAGTGGAAATCACATTTTTGAGCTGATGGACAAAGAGGTGGAGGCGGTTGAGTTGATTTTTGAAAAAATGGAGGCGGAGTTCAGTTCCGAATACAAATACAAATATGATGCGATCCGGGCTTTGATTTTGGAGCTGATTCATTTTGGGATGAAGCTGCAGCCTGCTGAGATTCAACAAACCCAACACGGAAACGCCTCCCTGAGAATTGCCTCAATTTTTTTGGAATTGCTGGAAAGGCAATTTCCCATCGATGAAACCCATCAGACCATTGGAATCAGAAGCCCCTCAGACTTTGCAGATCAGCTTAATGTCCATGTCAATCACCTCAACCGAGCAGTAAAAGAAATGACCGGAAAGACGACCTCTCAGTTGATCGCCGATCGAGTATTGCAGGAATCCAAAATCCTACTGAAACAAAGCAACTGGAATGTATCCGAAATCGCTTATGGCTTGGGATTCAATGAAGTGACTCACTTCAATAATTTCTTCAAAAAGCACGTAAATTTATCTCCAACTCAGTTTAGAAAAGTCTAAATAGACAAATGAAACCATTCAGCCAATTTTGGCTTTATTACAAAAAGAAAAACTCTTAATCTAGCTTAATGCTTGTCGATAGTTTCGGACGTATTCACGATTACCTCAGGATCTCACTTACAGATCACTGCAACTTCCGCTGCACTTATTGTATGCCGCAGGAAGAGATGGAGTGGATGCCTAAGTCCAAGCTGATGAGTAAGGATGAAGTGATCAATCTGGCAAAAACCTTCATTAATCTTGGGGTCAAAAAGATTAGATTGACCGGAGGAGAACCTTTGGTAAGGAAAGAGTTTCCTGAGATTTTGGAGTATCTTTCTACCTATCCTGTTGAATTGACCCTGACCACAAATGGTGTTTTGATTCACAAGCATATCGGCGTATTGAAGAAAGCCGGTGTTCGCTCGGTCAATGTCAGTTTGGATACACTCAACCGTGAAAAATTCCTCAAACTAACCCGCAGAGATCAATTTGATTTGGTTTGGGAAAACATTCTCTTGCTCTTGCGAGAAGGCTTTCGTGTCAAAGTTAATGCGGTGGCGCTTCATGGCTTGATTGAGGGCGAAATCTGCGATTTTGTGGCGATGACAGAGGAGCTTCCCATCCACATGCGGTTCATCGAGTTTATGCCCTTCGCAGGGAATCATTGGCAAAGCAAGAAAGTGGTCACAGCGGCTCAAATGCTGGATTTGGTGAAGGAAAAGTATGAAATCGTCAAGCTGGAAGACAAAAAGCACGATACAGCCAAGAAATACAAAGTACCCGGTTTTGCCGGTACTTTTGCCTTTATCACTACCATGAGTGAGAACTTCTGTGCGGGCTGCAACCGAATCCGTCTGACAGCAGATGGAAAAATCAAAAACTGTCTTTTTGGAAAGGAAGAATTGGATTTGTTGGGAGCCTTTCGAAAGGGAGAAAATGTGGAAGAAATCATCCGGCTTTCCATTTCCAGAAAGCATAAAGCCTTGGGGGGACAATTTGACCCAGACTACCTAAAGGCTAATCCCGATGCCATCGAAAACAGAAGTATGATCAAAATCGGAGGCTAAATGATATCCGTTTCAGAAGCAAAATCCATCCTTCAAAAGCTTGATCTTCCGAATCGAACTATCAGCTTACCCATTTCTTCGGCCATAGGCCATTTTTTAGCCCAATCTGTCCAATCTAAAATCGATGTGCCTTCCTTTGACAACTCTGCCATGGATGGCTATGCCTTTGCTTGGGAGGAAGGAATTGATCGCTTGGAAGTAATGGGAGAGGCTGCTGCGGGCTCTTCTGACTTACCCAAAATCGAAAAAGGACAAGCAGTCCGAATCTTTACCGGAGCACCACTGCCTGCAGGGGCAGATTCGGTGATCATGCAGGAAAAAGTGGCGCGGGCGGGTGATTTCATCCAATTTAAACCTGAGGATGTCACTCAGGGAAATCATGTTCGCTATCGGGGAACGCAATGTAGAAAGGGTGAGGTTGTGGCCGAAGTCGGTGCAAAGATTACTCCGGGCTTGGTCAGTCTCTTAGCCTCGGTGGGTGTAAATGAGGTGCAGGTATCCCTAGCTCCAAAAGTCGCCATCATCATTACTGGCAATGAAATACAGGACTTGGGAAAGCCTCTCGAGCCCGGACAAATCTACAATGCCAATGGCCCTGCCTTGGAGTCTTGGTTGAGAAACTTGGGAATCTCAGAAATACAGCAAATCAAGGTTCCGGATCAAAAAGAAGTGGTGGTGGAGGCCCTTGCCAAAGCGCTAGATGAAAATGATTTGGTGATTTTTACCGGAGGGATCTCTGTGGGAGAATATGATTTTGTCAAAAATGCCGTGGGGGAAAATCAGGTCAAGCAGCTTTTCTACAAACTCAAGCAGAGACCCGGCAAACCCCTCTATGCTGGGGAAAAAGAGGGTAAGATCGTTTTTGCCCTTCCTGGAAACCCGGGTTCGGTACTTTCCTGCTTTATGCAGTACGTAAAGCCTGTCATTCAATCCTGGAAAAGAGATCCGGAAGCATGGAATCATTTTCAAAATCTTCCATTGGCTCAGGATTTTGATAAGAAAATTCCGCTCACCCAATTTCTGAAAGCAAGAATCCAAAATGGAAAAGTAGAGGTGCTTCAGGGTCAGGAATCCTTCAACTTGATTGCTTTTGGTTTGGCGGATGGATTTGTGGAGATACCGGAGGAGTCATCCCTTGTCGAATCGGGTACTTTGGTTAAATTTTATCCTTGGTGATGGAAGACCTGATTTATTACGGCCTGTTTTTTTTGATGCCTTTTGCTGCGTTTTTGTATGCTTCGGTCGGGCATGGAGGAGCGAGTTCTTACCTGATGATTTTGGCTTTGTTGGGATTTGCTCCTGAGGAGATAAGGCCCACAGCCCTGATTCTGAATATGATGGTGTCCATGGCTTCTTTCTTGAATTACCGTAAGGCGGGAGAGTTTCCGACCAGTCTGTTTTGGTCACTTATTCTGTTTTCAATACCTGCGGCTTACCTGGGAGGGACCATCCTACTCGATGCCTCGATTTATAAAAAGGTCTTGGGAGCGCTGTTGATTTTCCCTGCACTGAAGTTTGCTGGAGTTTTCCCGATTGCCGATAAGACCAAGATTGAGCGGGCGTGGTGGATGGGACCGCTGTTGGGGATCTTGATCGGCTTTCTTTCCGGGATGATTGGGATCGGTGGAGGGATTGTCCTTACCCCGATCGTGCTGATGCTGGGTTGGGCAGGAGTGAAGGAAACCGCAGCTTTGAGTGCGCTATTTATCTTTTTGAATTCAGTAGCGGGCTTTTTAGGAGCCAGTATTTACGAGCTGCCCCTTAAAGAGGAATTGTGGGTTTTGGTTCCTTTGACCGTGGCCGGTGGTATTTTAGGAGCCTATTTGGGGGCTAAACGCTTTTCAGTAAAATCTCTCAAATACCTTTTGGCTTTCGTGCTGCTTTTTGCTTCGATTAAGCTGATTTTGAGTTAAAAAAACCTAACTCCCGGGACTTTAAAAGACATTTATTCAAACAATTGGCTAACAGTTTTCATCGGCAAAAACATTTTTCCGCTATCAGGTAACTTGATGAACCCGAATTTTTTATAAAATCGTTCGGCCTCCAGGTCAAGGGGATCTACGATCACGGCAAATGAGCCGATGGTCTTTGAAATCAGATGACACCTTTTTAAGGCATCAACAAGAAGTAGTTTTCCTATTCCTTGCCCTTGGAACCGTTGATCAATTGCAAGTCTTCCCAATAGGATGGTAGGAATGGAAGTGTATGAGTTTGGTAACTTTTTTTGAATTTCAAGAGGAATATTTGATTGATCAATACTTCCATTGGATAAGGTGTAGTATCCTTTAATCAAGTTGGTATCGGATTCCTTGATCACAAAACAAACTGCGAGTTTTCGCTTAATATCCTGATTGGCTTGCCTATGGAGGTAATGATCCAGCATTTCTTTTCCACAGAAAAAATCGGATTTCTTGTGGGTGGAGTTTAAGGGCTCTGAAAGTTGACTCATTTATTTATCAGGGATTCGAATTCAGCAGCAGCCTTAGCAAGTTCCTCGTTTGGAGACTTGGGATTCATGATAGCGTCGAAGAAAATTTCAGCATCTTTTTGAGATGCAATTACGCGTTCTTTTTCTGCTATAATCTCCTTTGCTTTTTCTTGGACAGTAGCTACCACAAAATCCGTCAGATTTCTATATCCTCCTATTTGGGCAGCTTTTTCAAAAAACTCCTTTTGCTCTTTGTTAAGTCTTGTGTCAAAGCGAGCACTTTTTGAAGTTAAGTTTTTTGTGTTCATTTTAGTTTTTTTTCAAATGTACGTATTTTAAACGTACAAATATATTTTGTACGGAAATTTAACGGGTAAAATTTAAAAAATAAATTTCAATCTATTCTACTGGAACCTTATTGAACTTGGCTTTGCTGTTTGCTTTGATCAAACTCATATTTTCTTAATTGGGGATTTCGTAGGAAAAGCCAAGTTTTTCCAAACCCTGCTGTATTTCAGGAGCATTCATCACCAGTTTCCAACCCAAGCCTGACCGGTAATTTTCTATCATCGTGACGATCGGTCCCTGATCGATGGCCAAGTAGCGCTGAGGGAAAAAGTCATGATGTGGACTAATCGCGTCGTAGAATCCATAAGGTCCAAACACCTTTTCTCCATAGTTTTCATACAGATTCCTTATCACTTTCATGGATTCCTCCGGAGTGTAGACAATGGAGGAAAGAGCTGCAGTCGGGGAAATCACCCCTATATCATCTCCGGGTCGGTGGGCATGGTAGAAATTGACCGAGTAGGAGGCGGTGAGTCCCCATAAGTCTTCCCCATAGCCTCTAAATTTTCCCGGATTGGCAATGCACCAGGCCCGATTGATCAGGGTTTGATTTCTGTTTTCTTCCCAATAGTCTGCATACTGATCTTTGAGTCCTTTGGGATTGATGCTGAGGTAGGAATAGTGGGCCCAAAAAAGCGGGCCTCCCAGTTCCTCAGCGCCATTGTGCCTGAGTTGCAAGGAGTAACCATAGGGTGTTTCTCTAGGTGAGCGAATCGCTTCGGACCTAGCCCAGCCTTGATGGTAAGCCTCAGGATTGATGGGATGGGTAGGGGAAGCAGCTGCCAAAATGTAGGTTACCAAAGTTTCATTGTAGCCTTCCAATGCGAAATTCATGTCCCAGCCAAAATTGGGTGACCAGTGCCAATAGAGTACATTTTGCCCGTTTTGGGTATGCCAACTCCAGTCCATCTCCTCCCAAAGCGTCTGAATACGCTGACTGATTTTTTGCTCTGCTTCATTTCCATTTTTGAAGTATTCCCGGACAGCAAGGAGTCCCTGCATCAGGAAGGCAGATTCGACCAAATCTGCTCCGTCATCCTTCGGGCTAAAAGGCTTGGTTTTACCCGTTTTTCCATCCAGCCAATGCGGCCAAATCCCATGAAATCGGTCCGCTTTCTCTAAAAAAGTAAGCATTTTGTCAAACCTCTTCACAGCGGCTTCTCGGGTAATCCATCCCCGCTCGATGGCTCCCAGAATCCCAATCAAACCCATTCCCGTACCTCCCGTGGTGATGATATACTGATCCTGATCAGGATATAGCCCATCCATATGAATTCGCTCCGGAGCCATACCTGAGTTAGGTTCGGCCCCCTCCCAGAAATACTGAAAAGTGTAGTATTGAACGGTGTCGAGGAGCTGCTCATCGCTGAGATTTGATAAGGTAGAATCTGCTGATTTATCATTTACCGAATCGTCTGATGGGCTGCTGCATGCCCATAAGGCAAAAAGCAAGAAGTATAATACAGCCATTTGATTAAGGTTTTGGGTCATTTAGAGAGATTTTGTGATTGAAGGGTGAATTGGAGTTTATTAATTATTGCAAAATGAACTCAAGGAAATGAGATCATTTATCCTGTTGATTAGTTAAATAAATTGATGAAGTGTAATTTAGGAATCTCAATTCAAATGACATGGAAAACCAGATAAAGATCAAAGCATTTGGGATGGTGGCAGAAAAACTGGGAAGTCAGGAATTGACCCTTTCCAATCCAGGGAATTCTGAAAGTTTGACAAAGCAGATTTTGGAAGAGTTTCCTGGTTTGAGGTCTGTCAAATTTAGTCTCGCTGTGAACAAGAAATTGTGTTCGGAGCGGGCAGAAATCCCAGTTGGAGCAGAAGTAGCCATTTTACCGCCTTTTTCAGGAGGATGAATTTATGAATCGATTCGAAAGACAAGTTATTTTACCCGGACTTGGGATTGAAGGTCAGAGAAAATTACAACAAGCCTCAGTGATAGTCATTGGTGCAGGAGGTCTCGGTTCACCGATTTTGCTGTATTTGGCTGCCGCTGGAGTCGGAAATATTACCGTGGTAGATGGAGATGAGGTGAGTATTTCCAATCTCAATCGGCAGGTGATTTTTGGAGAAAATGATTTGGGAAAAAACAAAGCAGAGACTGCTATAAGCTATTTCTCCGATAAATATTCTGATATCAACTGGAAGGTAGTTACTGCTTTCATTTCGGTTGAAAATGCAAAGGAACTTTTGGCTCCGCATGATTTGGTGATCGATGGCTCTGATAATTTTCCCACTCGCTATCTAGTCAATGATGCCTGCGTTTTGCTCAAAAAGCCTTTGGTCTTTGGAGCGATTTATCAGCATGAAGGGCAGGTTTCTGTTTTCAACCTCAACCGTCAGTCTTGCCAATATCGGGACCTGTTTCCAGATATGCCTTCCGCTGCAGAGGTTCCCAATTGTTCAGAAACAGGCGTTTTGGGTGTTTTGCCGGGAATCATCGGAAATTTGATGGCCTTGGAAGCGATCAAGGTTCTAACAGGCCTAGGAGAAGTTTTGGATAATCGGGTTTTGTATTTCAATAGCTTAAATTCCGAGACTTACGATTTGCAGATCAGTCCTAGCTTCAAGGCTAGAGCTTCTGCACCCTCAGACTGGGAAGCCTTTTCTGATACAAATTATGAATTGGCCTGTGAAGGGATTGAGACCCTCAATTGGGATGATGCTTTTCGCAGGGCAGGGCATGGAACCATACTGGTGGATGTGAGAGAACCCGAGGAGGAACCACCCTTGGTTTGTTCTGCTTTGACCAAGATTCCCATGTCTGTTTTGCCGCAACAATTGGAAAAGTTTGAAGATGCAGAGTCGATTTTCTTCTTCTGTCAAACAGGAATTCGAAGTCAAAAAGCAGCTTTGCTCATCAAATCTCATTTTCCGGATAAAGCCACCTATTCCATCAAAGGGGGAATCGCAGCTTTGAAAACAAACTCGAGAAGTAATGGATAAAGTCAGAAAACCGAAGAATATTTTTGTGCAGGGAGCGATTGCTCCTGAGAAGATAGCCAAGTCAATTGCCAATCATGCAAGCAAAACGGATATCGGAGGACATTCGATTTTCCTTGGCCAAGTGAGAGCAGACAAGAAAGAAAATGGTCAGGTGATAGGAATCGACTATACAGCTTATGAAGAGATGGCCTTGGAGAAGGCCTTTGAAATAAGAGAGGATATTTTTGCCAAGTATCCGTTGACCTGCATGCATATTTATCACAGCTTAGGCGAGGTCAAAGTTGGTGAGATTTGTTTGTTTGTGTTTACCTCCTCCAAACACCGAAAAGCAGCGATGGATGCCTGCGATGAATTGGTGGAGCGTATCAAGGCCGAGCTACCCGTCTGGGGAAAAGAACTTTTAGATAGCGAAGAGCATGTGTGGAAGGTGAATAGGTAGTTTGTTTTGGAGGATTAGAATCTTTTGGATAGTTCTAAATAGCTAAACCCTAACATAATCTAGTTGGCCAAGTATATTTTTTATCACCAAGATTCCTGATTCCCTATCTTTAATCTTAATTTTCAGCTATGAAATTCAAAGACAAAGTCGTCCTAATTACCGGTGCCACTTCAGGGATTGGTGAGGCTTGTGCTGAGGTATTTGGTCGAGAAGGAGCCAAACTCGCCATCACAGGCCGTAATCCTGAAAAGCTGGAAAATACTGTATCGAAACTCCGTTCACAAGGTTTTGAGGTTCTGCCCATTCTCGCTGATGCCGGTTCAGAAGCTGATAATCAACGGATGGCGGAGGAGACGCTTTCACATTTTGGACAGATAGATATCCTGATCAATAATGCCGGAATTTCGATGCGGGCGCTTTTTCAGGACTTGGATTTGGATGTTTTTCGCAAAGTGATGGATACGAATTTCTGGGGAACAGTCTATGCAACCAAGTTTTGTCTCCCGGCTATTTTGAAGTCCAAAGGCTCGATCATCGGTATATCATCTATCAATGGCTATCGGGGTACTCCGGCGCGAACAGCTTACACTGCGAGTAAGTATGCGATGAATGGCTTTTTTGAATCGCTTCGCACAGAGGTGATGAAAAAGGGCGTCCATGTCTTGGTCGTGGCTCCCGGATTTACAGCTTCCAATATTCGAAACACGGCACTCACAGCTGATGGTTCTTCTCAGGGCGAATCCCCTCGAGATGAGGCTAAAATGATGACTTCCGAGGAGGTGGCAGAACATATTTTGAAGGCGACGATCAAGCGAAAGCGGGATATCGTTTTGACTCCTCAGGGTAAATTGGCGGTGTTTCTGAATAAGTGGATGCCGGGAATTCTTGATGGAATTGTCTATAATCAGATGGCTAAAGAAAAAGACTCGCCTTTTAAATAGGGCTCACTGAAAAAGTCTCAGGTATGCCAGCTTCAAGGCGGACGAGTGTAGATGTATTCCTATACATCAACCGAATGCCAACTTTGAAGATGGTATGCCTTAGGCTAGCTTAATACTTTCAAAATTGCCTACTTTACTCATATAAACTTGCGCAGGCTAAAAAGACTCAATAAAAAATGAGATCATTTGGTAGCTTTTCAGCTATTATAGCGTTTTTCAGTAAGCCCTAAGTAAATGCCCGAATCTATCTTCCAAACCTACCTAAATCGGCTCACAGACCTGTCCGCCAAAAATAGGTCCTTGTATTTACCGAAATTGGAAGGGTACGGGATGTTGGACCTTCGGGAGTTTGATTTTTTGAACGGCGATCCTGCCTTTGAGATTCTCAGAAAGTCTATCGAAGGCAAAAAGAAGATTATCCTCTCACCAGATCTGGATCCTCGATCTGCGGATGCCAATCAAGTTTCAAAGGGGCTTTCCCGAATGGCTTTTCGAGACCAGTTAACTCAAGAGGAAACCGGGGAGCAGAGTCTCTATTTGGCATGGCTTTTTGTGGAAGGAAAACTCATTAACGGGCAGCTCGTCCGAAGTCCCCTGCTGTTAAAACCGGTTCATCTCAGAAAGGAAAATGGGGTTTGGTCCTTGATTTCAGAGGAAAATTGGCAGTGGAATCCAGCCTTCTTGCTCGCTTGGAGGCATGCTACCCATCAGCCATTGCCTGTCACCTTTTCCGATGAATTGCTGGAAAATCTACCAAAGGATGCGCTGGAGTTTAGGACAGCCTTGGCCAAAATGATTCCAGAGTACTTTGCCATTCAGGTACAATCCAACCTGTTGGAAGACCAGATTATTCCTTTCCCAATTTCCCAGATTTCGCTCGATCAGAAGCGTTTTTCCGAAGGAAAAGTGATCCTGAAACCTTATGCGGTTTTAGGTCAATTTGCTCAAAAGGGAAGTTTTCTTTTTTCTGATTATGAAATCTTGAAGGAGCATTATTCCGAAAGTTCACTGGAGGATTTGTTTCAGCATCTTTTCCTTTCGAAGGAAAAGGAAACTCAAATCAGGGAGGAAAACCTATTTCCGGTTTTTCCGCTTGATGCTTCTCAAGAAAGTGCCTTGATCAAAGTTCGGCAAGGAAAAAGCCTAGTGATCCAAGGTCCTCCGGGTACAGGCAAGTCTCAATTGATTGCTAATCTGGTGTCGGATTACATCGCAAGAGGGAAAAAAGTACTGGTTGTTTCCCAAAAGCGAGCGGCTTTAGACGTGGTTTTTGAACGATTAGAAAAGGCCGGTTTTGGTTCGTTTTTGGCTTTGGTTCATGATTTTCGTGGTGATCAGAAAGCCCTTTTTGAAAAGATTAAAAACCAAATTGAGTCTATTGAAGATTACCAAAGCCAAAACAGGGGGATTGATGCGATTCAACTGGAGCGGGAACTCAGCATGCTTTCCAAGACCATTTCCAGACTTTCTGAGAAGTTTGAGGAGTTGCGAACAGCTTTATTTGATGATATGCCAGCCGGGATTCCTATCAAAGCCCTTTACCTTCAGGCTGATTTGGACGAAGCCTCTTTTTCCCATCCTCATTTGCTTCAACTAGATCTGGAAAAAGCCAAAAGTTTTGAGCAGGATTTAAGCATATTTTCGCGATATCAGAAGCGATTTTATGGAGGTTTTTGGGATGATCGAATCTCTTTTTCGGCGGTTCAGCCAGCAGATTTCGCTCAGATTTCTCTTGTACTTGATGGAATTGAAAATCATCGAAAACAGCTTCCTGAAGTTCTGAAGGAAGAAAAAGGCAAGAGTATCCTTCAAGCTATCTGGTCTGAGCCTAAGTTTTTGGAGAAGATTCAAAAGACCCAAAATTCTCTCACAGGCTTGGCAGATCCTGAGACGAACTTTATCCTTATTTTCAATCCTAAGGAACAAAAAATCCTAGCTGAAATCCGTCAATTTCTGATTGATGCCCTCGCAACTTTACAAAACTGGAAATTTGAGTTGGGTGCTGATTTGACTGGATTGAGAATGGAATTGGAAACTTTGATTCCGCTTTCTCAAAGCTTTTTCGGAAAGCTTGAGGTCAAATTTTCTAAGTCTAAATTTCCTCTTGTTTTTCAGCTATTAAAGCAAAATCAGATAATCTTTAATACCGAAAACCTCCTCACCATCAAGCAAGAGTGTGAGTCGAAAATACAAGTTCAAGAAGCGTTTAAGGATTTGCCCAAAACATCATTTTTTGAGTCTAGGGGCGATTTTTCCACTGATTTGATTGAAGTTGATAAGCTCCTTGCTTGGAAGAACAGTTGGGAAGCAGTTCCTGAGATTCATGTCTTGCTGGATTGGGAAGAGCTGTCCTTTACAGAATTTAGAGCAGCATTAGACCAGATCCAAAATTGGTCTGAAAGCGTGATTTCAGATTTGGCTTCGTATCGACTTTGGATAAGTGATACGCAGTTTTTGGAGTTAATGGAGAAGGGTTTGGGACAGGTGTTTCCAGAGAATCCACTGAATTGGCCTTCCGTTTTTGCTGAATTGAAGGGATTTGATCAGTTTTTGGAGGATTGGCAATTCAGAGAATTAGGGATGGATTTGCTTGAGGAATTTCCAGATTTCGGCTTAAATGAACTCATCGCTACTTTTTGGAATTCTTGGCGATTGGCATGGATCGGGGAGATCGAGCGACGATATCCGGGTTTGAGTGAAATAGGCTCCTTGCGTCTCAGCCATGAGATGGATGAACTTAAAACTGCCATTCTCGAAAAGCGGAAAAATGCCCGGTATTTGGCCTTACTTAGGCTTCGAGAACAGCTGGCTGAAAATCTGGAATACAATCGCTTGGGTAATCGCCTGACTTATCGGGAATTGCTTCATCAAGTGAGTAAAAAGCGCCAAAAATGGCCCATTCGCAAGTTGATGGAGGAACTGGGAGATGAAGTGTTTCGGGTACTTCCTTGCTGGTTGGGTAGTCCGGAGACGGTTTCAGCTGTTTTTCCAACAAGTCAGGTCTTTGATTTGGTGATATTTGACGAGGCTTCGCAGTGTCCAGTTGAGCGAGGTTTGCCTGCTATGCTAAGAGGAAAACAGGTAGTCGTGGCCGGGGACTCCAAGCAATTGAGACCTTCGGATTTTTACCAGGTGAAGTGGGATACTGAGGAGGACGGGATGGAGTACGAGGCCGAGTCTTTACTGGAACTGGCAGGTCATTTCTTTGAGAATTTGCAGTTGAGAGGGCATTATCGCTCCGCTGATCCGGCTTTGATTCACTTTTCCAATCGACAATTCTATGGAAATCGATTGGAGACTTTGCCGAATTACACTACTGTCAAGGCTGGAAAGGCTCCTTTTTCATGGGAAAAAGTAGAAGGGATCTGGGAAAATCAGATCAATCGAATGGAGGCAGAGGCTGTCGTGAAACGTGCTCAGTTGATTTTAAGAGATGAACCTCAGGACTCAATTGGAGTTGTGACTGGCAATTATTTTCAGATGGAGTTGATTCGTGAACTATTATGGAAAGAAGGTTTACAGGATGCATCCATTAAAGTTCGGAATATCGAAAATGTCCAAGGGGATGAGTTTGATCAGGTGGTTATGTCTTTGGGCTATGCTCCTAATCGGGAGGGGAAATTGGTGACCAATTTTGGACTTTTGGGCAAGTCTGGAGCGGAAAACCGGCTGAATGTCGCCATCACTCGGGCTAGAAAAATGCTGCATGTGATTTCTTCCATCGAGCCGGAGGATTTCCGTCCCGGTCAACTCAATAACCCAGGTTTGGCCTTGCTCCGTGAGTTTTTAGCTTGGGTAAAGATACAAAGCAAGGAGCGAAGTATTCCTGCCCCTGAGGTGAAAGTGCCCGGTTTTGAAATGGACTGGAGTTTAAAAAATCAGCTTTTGAGGCAAGATAATTCCTATGCCAAAGAAATTCCTTCTTCGGTGATGGATCTGATTCGGACTGATCAGTCTGGGGAACAAACGGCGATTTTGACTGATGATCAGCGGTTTTTTGATGCGTCGACCGCCAAAGCTGCGATGGCCTATCATCCGATTTTACTGGAGGAAAAAGGCTGGAAGTGGCAGTGGGAGTGGAGCAGGAATTTTTGAAGTATCGAGTAGCTAGTATCAAGAAGCTGGAGCCAAGACAGAAGAATCAAGACATAAGACTTTTTTGGATTCATGTGTAATAAAACTCTAATTTAATCAATATCTGCTTATTATGAGTGATAATTCATTCATAAAAATTTTAATTTAGATATAATGAATGATTAATCATTTATTTATGGAGATTCAAAATAGGAAATCCTTGATTTTTGTATCTAGCATCATAATTTATATTTTGATTGATATTTCATTCATTAACTTGTAAAATTTGATTTAATGTATGATATTTAATGCATGGATATTGCACAGCTTTCAGATATGGCCATACTCCGGATGATTGGAGACTTCATCAAAAAGAAGCGGATGGCCCTCAATAAGACTCAGGACGAGATGGCTACAGAGGCGGGGATGAGTCGTTCCACTCTTAGTCTACTTGAGCGAGGGGAGAAGGTTCATTTGCTGACTTTGATTCAGGCGCTTCGTGTTTTGGATGAGTTGCAGTTGCTGGAGGCTTTCGAGGTGCGTCAGCAGATTAGTCCGCTCGAATATATCAAGCTCCAAAAGAAAAATCAGCGGCAGCGAGTGAGGCATTCGGATATCGCTGCAGAGGATGATCGTCCATCAGAATGGTAGTTGCAGCTGAGGTTTGGCTTTGGGATCGACTGGCAGGAGCGATCCTTTGGGATGAATCCCAGCAGCTGGCAAGCTTTGAGTTTGATCAGAGCTTTCTTCGCTCGGGCTGGGATATAGCACCTATAACCATGCCGCTTAGACAGGGGAAGCGTTTGTATTCTTTCCCGGAGACTCGTAGAGGAAGAAATGATGCTTTTGATACCTTCAAGGGACTGCCTGGGCTTTTGGCGGATATGCTTCCCGACAAATACGGCAATCAACTCATCAATGCCTGGCTGGTCCAAAATGGTCGTCCAACAGACAGTCTCAACCCGGTGGAATTGCTTTGTTTTATCGGAAAACGAGGAGTGGGTGCCTTGGAGATTAAGCCTTCACTTCGTACAGAGGTAAGCAAGTCAACTAGCCTTGAGCTGGATAGTCTGGTATCCATTGCCAATAAAATCCTAAATACTCGGGAGAGCTTCCAAACCGATCTTTCCCAAGAAGAGGAAGAAGCCATGGCGGACATTCTTAAAATTGGGACTTCGGCCGGCGGGGCAAGGGCCAAGGCCGTCATTGCTTTCAATCCCAAAACTGGAGAAGTGAAGAGCGGTCAGGTGAAGGCGCCAAAAGGCTTTTCTTACTGGCTGATCAAGTTTGATGGAGTGCATGACTCTCAGTTTGGCGTTTCGGTGGGTTATGGAAGGGTCGAAATGGCTTATTACCTGATGGCAAAGGAAGCAGGGATTGAAATGAATGAATCTCGGCTTTTGGAGGAAAATGGACGTGCTCACTTTATGACCAAGCGCTTTGATCGAACGGATAGTGGGGAGAAAATCCATATGCAAAGTCTCTGCGGTATGCGTCATTTTGATTTCAACCAAGTGGGAGTCAACAGTTACGAGCAGGTATTTGAGACCATGCGAATGCTGAGACTAAGCTACCCCGAAGCGGAACAGCTATTTATCCGAATGGTCTTCAATGTACTTGCGCGCAACTGCGACGATCATACCAAAAACTTCGCATTTCTGATGGATCAAAGCGGAAAGTGGAAGCTTTCTCCAGCTTATGATATTTGCCATGCCTATCGTCCAGGAAGTCTTTGGGTAAGTAGTCAGTCCCTCCAGGTGAATGGAAAAAGGGAGGGGATCACTGATTCAGACTTTCTGGAAATTGCACGAAAAATGAATATCAAAAAACCGGATGAAAAGATCGATCATGTTAGAATGGTTGTGAAGCGATGGAATGAATTTGCAGAAGAGGTAAAGGTAGAACCCAAACTCCGTGATTCTATTCAAGCAACACTTTTAGCATAATTCAAATATATCCTACCAGTTTGTAAACGATGATTCCAATCCACTCTTTGAAAAGCTTGGTCCAATATTCCAAAGAATAAGGGTCTGGGAATAACAAGGACGGTATGTCATACTTGATATCATGCGAATAGTAATCTGTTGGAAAAGACACCGTATTCAAACCTACTTTATCAAAGCAACCTTTAGCTCGATACATGTGAAAGGCCGAAGTAATCAATATAAATTCCTGATCGGTTGAGATGTTGTTTTGCTCTAAGAAGGCTTTGGTAAACTGGGCGTTTTGGGCGGTGTTTTTACTTTGATCTTCGATTAAAATATCGGATTCGGGCATGCCAGTCATCAGCAAAAAGCGTTTTAGCAATTCAGCTTCAGATTGGGGATTGACTGGATTGAGACCCTGTCCACCGGTGATCAGG
Organism: Algoriphagus sp. NF; assembly: GCF_028823735.1. NCBI lineage: Bacteria > Pseudomonadati > Bacteroidota > Cytophagia > Cytophagales > Cyclobacteriaceae > Algoriphagus > Algoriphagus sp. NF. The sequence goes on along the minus strand of NZ_JAPEIB010000001.1, from coordinate 159,792 downwards.
ATCTTTTTGATTTTGCCCATGCGGTAGAGTTGGAGGGCATGCGTGATTCGGTCAGCTCCTTTGTTGAAAAAGGTACGATCGTAGACTGTTTTACTTAGATTGGTGACGCCGGTTAGGACGATGCCGATTTCACGATTTTCAATTTCCTCAAACGACTTGAAATCAGGTTCCCAAGCCAATAAAGCCATATTAGAAAGAAAGGGATTGGTGAAAAAGAGCAAAAGCCCGATTCCCGCCCAAAGCAACTTTTTACCCCATTTTCTTTTGATAAATAGTATTCCTCCAACGATCAGAATTATCACAATTGTCAGCGGCATGGCTAGAAAACTGAGAAACTGGGAGAGGTAGAAGAACATGGGCTCTATGGTTTGCAACAAAGAAAAGCTAAAAAATACTGAATTTGAAAAACCCGAAAGCTTTTAATGTGAATGGACTTGCTCCCCTATTAGCATTCAATTTTTTCTATCCTGATTTTTAATAAATTGTGTTCTTCTACCACCCAATTGTGCTATGAATTATCGAACTATCCTTTTTGGCCTTCTGATTAGTATTTTATTTTCTTGTAACGAAAAGCAAAAAGAAGACTCTTCTGAGCTTGTTAAGCCCAATATTGTGATCATTTATTTCGACGATTTGGGCTATGGTGATGTCAGTGCCTATAAATCAGGGACACTCTCCACACCCAATTTGGATCGGCTGGTAAATGGCGGGGTAAAATTTACCAATGGCTACGCATCTTCTGCTACTTGTACACCCAGCCGCTATGCTTTACTTACAGGAGTATATCCTTGGAGAAATCAAAATGCCAAAATACTCCCCGGGACTGCACCTCTCTTAATTGATACAGCTCAGTACACGCTTCCAAAAATGCTTCAAGATCAGGGGTATCAAACAGGTATAGTGGGCAAATGGCATTTGGGTCTTGGTTCTGGATCGGTAGATTGGAATAAAAAAATTAGCCCGGGACCAAACGAGGTAGGCTTTGATTATTCCTACATTTTAGCTGCTACTCAAGATAGGGTTCCCACCGTTTACATTGAAAACGGACAGGTCGTTGGATTGGATCCTAATGATCCGATTGAGGTGAGTTATGAGAAAAATTTTCCTGGAGAACCGACAGCCTTGACCCATCCAGAACTGGTTGAAATGAAATGGCATCATGGGCATAATAACAGTATAGTGAACGGTGTCCCCCGGATTGGTTTTATGAAAGGTGGTGAAGCTGCCAAATGGAGTGATGTGGATATGGCGGATCATTTTTTGGAAAAAGCGAAAGAATTTGTGGGGGAAAAGTCTCAATCAGGTAAGCCCTTCTTTTTGTACTACGCCTTGCAGCAACCTCATGTTCCACGGACACCACATCCTCGTTTTGTGGGGAAGTCCGGTATGGGTCCTAGAGGCGATGCGATTTTGGAAGCAGATTGGATGGTGGGAAAGTTTATAGAGCACTTAGAAGAAATTGGAATTCTAGAAAACACTTTAATCGTTTTGAGCAGTGATAATGGGCCTGTCTTGAATGACGGATATTATGATGATGCGGTAGAGAAAATCGGTGATCATACTCCCACAGGACCCCTCAGAGGCGGGAAGTATAGTCTCTTTGAGGCAGGAACACGGGTGCCTTTTGCGGTCTATTGGAAAGGAAAGATAGAACCTAAAACTTCTTCAGCTCTTGTGACTCAAATTGACTTGATGGCATCCTTAGGAACCTTAGTCGGTGCTGAAAATTTTGGGCAGGATAGTGAGAATCTGCTGGATGTTTTTTTGGGGAAAACAGATCGGGGAAGGGATGAATTTGTATTGGAAGCTACTAGTAGGACTGCTTTCAGAAAAGGAGATTGGGTCATGATTCCACCATATTCAGGACCTGCATTACAAAGTCAAGTCAATATTGAACTTGGGAATTCTCCTGAATACCAGCTTTACAATTTAGCGGAGGATTTATCTCAAGAAAGGAATCTTGCTGAATCAAACCCTGAAAAGCTTCAAGAAATGATCAAGAGATTCGAACAAATCCGTGGAATAGAATCTGCGAATGTGGAGGAATTGGAATTGAAATAGAGGCTTTAAGTAAAATTCTTATTTCTCAAACACCTCCTGAATGGCTTCCAAATAATCAAACCCATGTCCTTCGGTTGGCTCGATATAGTTGCCTTCCAGATATTCATTCCAGCAGCATATCATGATAGTTTTACCATTTGAAGCACGGTATTTTTGGGATACTGCTAAGGCTTCTTTTAGCTTATCTCGGAAAGTGCTTTTGGTGCTATGAACACGGTCTTTGTAAGGTTCGGATGGGAAGCCTGTCTGCTGTGGCCAAGTTCCCCCTGCCGGACGCATATCCCATCCCATAGCTACCGGAACTTGGTACTCAAAATTCGGATCTGACTTGAATTTTTCACTCCACATATTCCAATGCCCTCGGTAGGTTTCTCGCATATCGGCGTAGGATCGATTGTCCTTTTCCAAAAAGTTGTGGTAGACATAAGCAGTCATCCCTTCAAAGCCCATAGATTTTAGCCTCGGGACGTATTCCTGAAGAAGCATCTTTTTTTGGTATTCCCCGCCTTCCCAGGGTCTGTTTGGATTTTTAGCTTTCCACTGTGTAGGTAATCCATAAGCTCTCTCGCGCTCCAGCATCGGACCAGCAGTGACTGCAATGAATTTGATACCCGGAAGCTTTGCTTTTTTGGCTAAAGCTTGAGATCGATCCAGCAGATCTTTTAATGTCAGGCCGTAAAATGCTGCTCTCGATTCGGCATCCTGCGGAAAGTAAAAATAGACTACCGGTCTACCATCTTCAGCACGCAGGTAGTCACGCCTGCTAAAATACTGATCGATCCAAAGTTGGGTGATTTTGTCATGTACTTGAAGGTAGAGTTCTTTATTTGGTTTCTCTCCTTCATAATTGGCCTTTCTTGCTAGCTCGTCTGGCGAACCAATTTTAAGCCAAGCGATCCAGCGTTCATGGCTGTCATCACACCAATTGACGGCCCATTTCATCTGTTTTTCCTTGGGAAGCTTGGCATTCTCGGCGAGAAGGACCTCAAGCTGATCGCCCCATTCTACCAAGCCCGGTACGGCGACGCGGCCATCCCGATTTGGGTCTATTTTCCAGCCTTCTGGGTAGTAAATCTTTGCCTGCGGTCCGAAATAAAGGTGGTAATAGTAGTTTCTTCCGAAGAACCAGTCATAAGCAAAAAAGTCAATCCCATATTCTTTCATGTATTGAAGTTGCTTTCGAGCTACTTCGGGATCAGTTCGTTTGTAAAAGCCTTTGAGTTCTTTGATAGGTTTGCGGTCAAGATAAGGTCCTTCGTAAGGATATCTAGCATTGTAGATTCTGCCTTTGGGTCCCCAAATCCCTGGGTTTTGCAGGCTTGCGCAGTTTTTTGGGTCCTGGATGCAAGACCAAAAGCTATCCCGGTCCACATTGGGATCCGGTGAGGTATTCCAAGAAGGCATAAAGTAGACACCTACCAATTCTTCACCAGCTAATTCTTCTTGGGGAGGGTTAAAATCAAAATGTCCAAAGCCTGCCTTTTGTGAAAAAATTGTATTTGATTTTTCATTTTGACAGGCACAAAATAACAGGAATAGTGAGCAGGAAAACAAGGTTTGAAATAAACTTTTCATTAGCTGCGTATTTTAGGAAAAAGAGAAATAGAGAATCAATTTAAATAATTAATTGAAAAGCTTTTTTCGCATTATCAGAATCTCCCGAAATTCCGGGTAGATTCTTTCAAAATCCAACTGGTATGAATGTACCACCTCAAAGCCGCATTTTTCATAAAAGCGCTTTGCCTGTGGCTGACAGCTCATTGCCTCAAGCCATATATTTTCAAGTTTATTTTCCCTTGCGATCCTTTCTGCATAATCCATCAGAAGCTTGGCTAAGCCTGTGCCATGATATCGGGAATCCAAGTACAATCGATGAATTTTCATAGCGTTTGGGATGGGTGTTTCTCTTGGGGAAAATGGAAAGTCGTATTTGAAAACTCCCGCTCTTTGTCCTTGAACCTCAATAAAAAAATAATGGGATCGCTCTCTTTTAAGCTCTTTTTCCAAAGTCTCCCTTCCGTAAATGAGGTCCACATACCAAGCTCCTCCATCTGTCCAAATCGGTTGATAGGCATCTCGATAGATTTTCCCCATCAATTCATAAAGCTTTCTTTGATCAGAAATCTGAATAGGAGCAAGATGAATCTGCCCAAGAGAAGGGAGATGAAGCGGATTTTCTACAATCATTGAAGTTTTTTGATCATGTCTGCTGTGAAGTCATCAGCATAAGTGCCATATGAATTGATCAAAACTCCTTTGATTTTTCCATCCTTAGAAGAAATGGTGTAAAGAATCGCTTCATCAGCGGGATTGCTTTGACCTTCAAATCGATAGGTTTTATCCACCTCAAATTGCTGTGGCAAAAGGCAAACATCACCACAAATGATGCTGTCAAAGCGGATGTTAAAATCCTCAGTATAGCCCTCTTTTCGTACCTTCTGTAAAGTTTCAACTAGTGTGGGTTCGTAATTTTGCATAGACAATGTTGTTTTAGTCTCTATTCAAGTTACGGGATTTTTTTGATCATAAAAAAAACCACAGAGTGAAGTTCTGTGGTTTTAGGTTTTTGTAGTTTTTGGTGGATCACTTCCTTTTGAGGGCCTTTTTGGCTGCTTTGACGATATTTTCGGCATTCAAGCCATACTTTTCTAGCAACTGAGTAGGAGTCCCTGACTCTCCGAAGCTATCATTCACACCTACGTATTCCAGAGGAGCAGGATTGTGTCGGCTTAAGGTTTGAGCGATACTGTCACCTAAGCCTCCGTTGATCTGGTGCTCTTCTGCTGATACTGCGCAGCCAGTCTTTGCTACAGACTCCAAGATTGCTTCCTCATCCAAAGGCTTGATCGTGTGGATGTTGATCACCTCGGCATGGATTCCTTCTTCTCGAAGCATCGCCTCTGCTACAACTGCCTCCCAGACCAAGTGTCCTGTAGCGAAAATGGTCACATCTTTACCATCGATCATTTTCCAGGCCTTTCCAATCTCAAATTTCTGATCGGCAGGCGTAAAGATCGGCCAGCTTGGTCGTCCAAATCTCAGGTAAACCGGACCTTCATGCTCGGCAATCGCCAAGGTCGCTGCCTTGGTTTGATTGTAGTCACAAGGATTAATCACGGTCATGTGAGGAAGCATTTTCATCATACCCAAGTCTTCCAAAATCTGGTGCGTAGCTCCATCTTCTCCCAAGGTCAAACCTGCGTGTGAAGCACAGATCTTGACATTTTTGTCTGAATAGGCTACAGATTGACGGATTTGATCGTAGACCCGTCCGGTGGCAAAATTGGCGAATGTCCCAGCAAAAGGGATCTTCCCGCCAATAGTCATCCCTGCTGCCAGGCCAATCATATTAGCTTCAGCTATACCGGTTTGGAAAAACCGATCTGGAAATTCTTTTTGAAAAGCGCCCATCTTAAGTGAACCGATGAGGTCAGCACAAAGACCAACTATATTAGGGTTTTTTCTTCCTGCTTCTAGAAAACCGTCACCAAAACCGGAACGCGTATCTTTTTTTTCTGTAAAAGTGAATTTTAAATCTAAGCTCATTTTCTTCAAGTTTGGGAATGATTAATAATCGCCGAGGGTTTCCTCGAGTTGGCCTAAAGCATCGGCAAGTTGCTCATCACTTGGTGGTGAACCATGCCATTTGTGCGTACCTACCATGAAATCCACACCATATCCCATTTCGGTATAGAGGAGGTTCATGACCGGCTTGCCTTTACCACTGAGGGATTTGGCTTTTTTCAGGCCTTCTAAAACCGCTTCAAGATTATTTCCATCTTTGATCTCATTCACTTCCCAGCCAAAAGCTTCCCATTTGGCCTTGAGGTTTTTGAGGTCCATGACTTTCTCCGTAGGTCCGTCGATTTGCTGCCCATTATAATCAATCGTGGCAATCAAATTATCCACTCCGTAATGTGCTGCATACATGGCAGCCTCCCATACTTGACCTTCCTGCAATTCCCCGTCTCCTAAAAGAATATACACTAGCTTATCATCTCCGTTTAGCCTTTTTGCTTGTGCTGCACCAAGAGCTACTGAAAGCCCCTGGCCTAGTGAGCCTGAAGCTACCCGAATCCCAGGTAGACCTTCCTCTGTAGCGGGGTGACCTTGGAGTCGGGAGTTGATTTTCCGGAAGGTTTTCAGCTCCTCTACCGGGAAATATCCACTTCTAGCCAGCACAGAATACCAACCTGCCGATAGGTGTCCATTGGATAAGAAGAAAAGGTCTTCATCTTTTCCATCCATGTTGAAATTAGGATCATGTCTCAGGATATCGAAATACAATGAGACAAAGAATTCCGCACATCCAAGGGGGGCACCTGGATGCCCGGATTGTACTGCATGGACCATACGAAGTACATCTCTTCGTAGTTGGGTACAGATTTTTTGGAGTTGTTCGATTGATTGTTTTTCCATTAGGCTGGGTTATAGGTTATTTAATAATTTGAGCCGTGTGATCTTTGGTTTTTACTTTTTCGATGATTTCTTCGATTTTTCCTTCTTCATCGATGACAAAAGTGGTTCGGGCAGTACCCATATATTTTCTACCATACATGGACTTTTCTACCCATGTTCCGTAAAGTTCATGAACTGTTTTGTCTTCATCTGAAATGAGTGAGAAAGGCAGAGATTGCTTCTCGATGAACTTCTGATGTGATTTTTCAGAATCCGAACTGATTCCCAAAACTACGTAGCCAGCTTTTTGCAAAGCTTCATAATTATCTCGGAGGTTGCAGGCTTGAGCAGTACAGCCGGGGGTGTTGTCTTTGGGATAAAAATAAAGGATGACTTTTTTACCTTTGAAATCTGAAAGCTTGATGGTTTCTCCACTTTCAATTTTCGCTTCAAAATCTGGTGCCATTTGGCCTACTTCTAGTGACATAATCTCAATAGTTAAAGTAAAACATTTATGAAATGGTCCCTTTCCATTCGCTGACATTTCCAGCCTGATCGGTGACCCTCAATATAACTGCTCCCTGGAGCGGTTGTTTGTCTAAAGTTTCAGACCAAATCAGGGACTTTTTGTGCTCATATCGCATCAAAACCCATTCTCCGTTTACCTTGGCTTCAAAACTGGCAATTCCCGAGAGATCATCTCGAATGGTAAACCGAATTTCATCCCGACTTATTCTTACCGGGCGAATGCTCGGGCCTGTTTGATCTTCAGCAAGGGTAAAAGTACCAAAATTTCTTGTTCTAAATCGAATGGAAGAATCTTCCCAGGAACCGCCCACAAAAGACTTTCGCCCGCTGCTGCTAATTTGATAGACATGAGTTCGCTTTTTGTCCCAATTCCCCCCTGAAATATTCCAGAGCACTTCCATCGAATTCCAGAGATACTCATCCCCATCGTTAATTTGTAATTGAGGATTGGTGGAGGAAGCGTTTTGGCTGATTCGCAGATACAAATCTTCGAGTAGGGTATTTCTATCAAAAGCTATTTGAATAGATTTTTCCGCAAAAAGCTTTTCTTCCCCAACTGGAATTTGCGCTCTGACTTCTGGTTTGATCAGTTCGGAGCAAATATCGATTTCATCAGGAATGCCAAAACGCATATCCCAAAGATAGACCCGGGTCTGTTCATCTTGATAAGCAGGCAACATTTCAAAGATTCGATTTCCTACGTAGAATTGAGCTAATCCGCCCAAATTACTCACAGGAGCAGTTATTTTGAGCATTTTACCGATATAATCTACTTGCGCTCGGGAAGGCGGTGAAGGAAGGTTGACGATAAACTCTTGGTCTTTTCCCAGCAGGGTAAAATCTATATTCCGCTGATTGCCTAAAGCATCTCTCAATCGGATTTGATAGGAAGCACGCTCTCCAATGTTTGGTTCTAGATAGCCTGCAGTGGGAAGTTTCGGATAGATGTAATCATATTTCAGGTCAGGCTGAAAATAGAGTTTGGTAAAGCGATTTTGATGAGTGTGAAGTAAAAATTGTCTGGTAAAATTGAAGTCAACCTTATCCACAGTCAGGGCTAGTTCTAGGGAATCTTCTTTCCAGATTTCAAAATGAGGAAACCCATTTCGGTTGCTTGCTCCGTCGAGTTGATCAAAGCTTCTAATTTCCACCCCGACCCGTCCTGTTACCTCTATCGGTTCTGCAATTGCAAAATTTCCGCCCCTGTTGACTAGTGGAAACTCTTTTCTTTCAAACTTACCATCGATCCTCGAATCGATTCCCAACGGGACCAAAGCAACAGTCTGTGGAGTAGGGGGGGTGCGGTCGAGGATTTCAGGAAATCCAAACAAGAGCGGATCCATCGCCCGGTCTAAGCTGTCCCGGATCTCAAAATGCAGGTGCGGGCCTCCCGAACTACCCGTATTTCCACCATTGGCGATCTGTTCTCCTTTTTTCACTGGGAGTTCTCCAGGTTCTAAGTAAAGCTCCAGCTCGTTCACCTGCTGCTCATACATTTTTGAAACAATGAATCGATGAAGCTTATCATTGAAGTTTCGCAAGTGTCCATAAAGGGTAATGTGCCCGGTTGGGTGCTTCAGGTAAATCACATTCCCATAGCCATAGGTGGATATTTTGATCCGATGTACCCAGCCATCTGCTGCAGCATAGATGGGCTCTCCCTCTACACCGCCAAACTTATAATCCAGTCCTGTATGAAAGTGATTGGGGCGAAGCTCTGCGAAATTACCGGAAAGATAGTTTCTCCCACCAGGCTTGACCGGCGAGCGAAAATAGTCCCGAATGACTCCCTGGGACCAAGAATTCGAAAGCGGGAACAGAAATAAAAAGACGAGAAAAAGCGCGGCTTTATTTGACTTCAAAGTCCAGTAGTTTTTGTTCTCCAAGATATCCTTCCAATCGATCTCCAATTTTCACCGGGCCTACTCCTGCGGGTGTTCCTGTGTAGATGAGATCACCTTTCTTCAGCGTGAAAAACTGAGAAACATATTCTATGATCGTACCAAAATCAAAAAGCATCATGGAAGTATTCCCTTCTTGTCTGACTTCACCATTTATCGTCAGATGAAATGAAATGTCATTCAAATCACCAATACTATCTACCGAGACAAAATCTCCAATCGGAGCCGACCCATTAAATGCTTTGGCAATTTCCCAAGGCAAACCTTTCGTTTTGCACTGCTCCTGAAGATCTCTAGCAGTAAAATCAATTCCTAGACCAATTTCCTCAAAATATCGATGTGCAAATTTTTTCTGGATATACTTTCCTTCTTTTGAAATCTTCAGGACCAACTCGGCTTCGTGATGGATATTTTTCGAAAAATCCGGATAGTAAAAAGGAGCTCCATTTTTCAATAAAGCAGTATCAGGCTTGAGAAAAACGACAGGGTTTCCCGGTTTTTCATTCTTGAGTTCTTCGATATGAGCCGCATAGTTTCGGCCGATGCAGATGATTTTCATATGTTTTTTATTGCTTTTTTAATGGTCATATGGAATCTCGCATAAATTCCCCGATCCATCGGGGCATCCCTCTGTGTGATGGGTACGTCATGCTCGATTTCATCTGTTTATAATTTGATTTTTAACGGTCAGATGGAATGCCCTGGATAATCATTCCCCTGTGTGAGAAGTTTTTTCTCATGGGCATTTCATGGGTTTTTTGAGCTTTTGGCAATGATGATTTAAAAATAACGAAAGCCACCGTCTTTGCACAAAACTTTGCAAAATGTGAGGAGCGGGGTGATTTATCCCATTTCTGCCAGAATGAGATTTCACCGGCTAATCGACGGCTAAAAGCTTCATCAAAATTTCATCCGCTTCATTCATTAAATGAAGTTCTCGATTTTCGATTTTGTATTTTCTTGTGTCAATCAGGGCTTTGCTGATAGCATTTTCCACACTCATATCTGGACAGGCCATCTTGGTGCTTGCTCCCGGTCCTAAAATCAGGGTTTCTCCATCATTCTCTTTGATTTGGCCTCTTACGGTATTGCATCCCATATTTCCAAAGTAGGTCTTTCCAGAGGTGTTGAATTCGAAGGTTAAAGTCTCACCGTTTTTAAAGCCCTTGGGGTCCTTTATTTCGCCTACTTCTATGACTTTCCAAATATTAGTTATTTGTAGTGCAGGATCCATTTCTTTACTCATTATTTTTAGCAATTTGTAGCGTTTTGATGACGCGTCAGCAGGACTAGGTTCTTCCTTTTCCTCGATTTCGACCCCAAGTCTATATATGAAACCTGGTTCATAGTCAAAACCCTCGATTGTAGAATAAAAGAGTTCCCAGTCTTTTCGATCCAACTCTTCCTCTCTAGATATCTGAAGGCAATTCACGGGGCCAACACCAATGCATTCTACTTTAGCCGAATTGACCCACCAGGTCTCAATCTGACCTGTAGGTTGATCTTGGCAGGATAGCAATAAAATAAATATTCCGCTTAAAGTCAGTAATCTAATCATGGCTCAGGATAAATGGTTTTTACTTGCTCGAATAGCAACTCCGTCCAACGCGTATAAATCTCTCCGCTAGGGTGTAAATTATCTTCAGCGAGCATTTCTGGCTGATCACCCACGGCTCTATAGTCCTCAGTAATATCGATGAATTTAATCCCGTATTTCCCACAAATAGAGCGTTTTGCAGCATTATAAGCATCGATTTCTGCCGCGACTTTAGCCTTGTCTGTTCCTCGGTTGGTAGCAAATGGCGTGATTCCCCAATCTGGAATGGAAAGGACTATTACGTGGTTGGGCAGATTGCCAGCATACCCAATAGCTCTGAGAAGCATCTGCTCAAACTCTACCCGATATTCATCGACTGATCTTCCCCGGTATTGATTATTGACTCCAATCAGTAATGTGACCAAGTCGTAAGGCTCTCCTGTCGGGCCTGCTTCATCTATTCCCTTGTCCAATTCATCTACGGTCCAACCTGTTTTAGCAATGATTTCAGCCTCGAGCCATTGATGAGCAGTTTCCTGATTGAGTCTTTTGACCAATTGATTTGGGTATCGGTCTGCTTCATCTACTCCTTCCCCAATGGTATAACTGTCTCCCAGTGCCAGGTAGGTTTTAATTGGTGTTCTCATAGCGGCAAAATCATTTTCGTTACTTTTTGGACCTGAGGGATTACAGGCTGCAAAAGCTAGAATCAAACTGGTGAGCAATGCGATTTTCATGATGCATCAAATATATTTTCGATAAGCTTAAAGGTACCCAAATCTGCGTTCATTTCTACCTTGGCGCCATGAGGGACAATAAATTGTTTGGCAACGTGTCCAATCATCGCTCCTGAATAGGCAGGGATATTCAGAGGTAAAACATAATCGTCTAAGACTTGGTCAACTGTCAGGCTTCCATACCCTCCGCCTGGTTCACAATCGCTGCATTGCCCGAAAATGAATCCTTTGATCTTCTGCAGGGTACCATTCAGTTTCAGGGTGCTCATCATCCGGTCAATTCTATATGGATCTTCTCCAATATCTTCGATAAATAAAATAGCATCCTCGAAATCTGTATAATAGGGAGTACCTGAAAGGGCTGTCAGGACGGTTAAATTTCCTCCAAGAATTTTTCCCTGCACGATTCCTGATTGAAGCGTTTGGATTCGGTTGGATTTGATGACTAAATCATCTCCCTGCACCTGTTGGTTTTCAAAAAGAAGCTGCTCCTGCTTAAAAAAGAGCCGCTCAAACTGCTCCACATTGAAGCTGTTCCAAGATCCTGTTCCATTGGGTCCGTGAAAGGTAATCAGGTCTGTCTGGGCGTAAATTGCTTGATGCAGAGCGGTAATATCCGAATAGCCAAGAAGTATTTTTGGGTTTTTCCGGATCAGCTCATAATCTATCAGAGGCAAGATTCTGGCAGCACCCGAACCTCCTCGGATACAAATAATTGCTTTGATTTCAGGGTCAGCAAACATCGAATTTAAGTCGCTAGCGCGTTCAGCGTCACTTCCTGCCAGATGGCCCCTTCTGTTTTTCAGATGCTCTCCCAATTTGACTTCTAGTCCTAAAGCTTCCATGGCTTCTTTTGCAAAAGTAAATTGCATGCGATCAGAAGTGGCAGCTGATGGACTGATTAGTCCCACCGTGTCACCCTTGGACAAGGCTTTGGGAAGAATCATTTTTTGGCTGGATTTTGAATCAAAGCCCAGAAAAGGCATACTAGCCGCCGTCAGAAAGGCGGTTTTCAAAAAAGATCTTTTGTTCATAATATATATATATCGTGAAATTGAATCTAGCGAATATTCATCAGTAACTCAAAGCATGTCCCTGAGGCTACTGAGTACCTTTTCCATTTCCCTTCTGACAAGGGAGGCCTTCCAAGGATAATTTGAATTCATAAAAGCAAAAGCAAAATATCTTCCACTTTTTCCGCGGATAAGCCCTACAAGGCTATGATTATTGCTCATCGTTCCAGTTTTGGCGAAGATATATGGGCTTTCTGCCTTGTATTCATTTTCGATGGTGCCCGATACACCGCCTGTTGGCAAAAGCTCGAAAAGCATTTGATCCGGGACCACCCGATAGAGTTTTTCGAAAAGTCCGACCATCGTCCTAGGCGTAAATAGATTATACCGGCTAAGTCCACTTCCATCCACCCAAATAGGTTCATCTGGAAGGTCTGTTAGAAAGCTTTCAATCATATATTCGATAGCCCTTTCGGTATCGATTTCTCCAAAAAGTCGATCAGAGACCATAAACATCAACTGTTCGGCAAGGAAATTATCACTTTCCAGCATCATCTCTTTTAGAATAGGGAAAAGTGTTGCTCCACGCCAAAGCTGATGATTTTCGGGAAGACTGTGAGGGCTATAAATCCAACTTTTGCCAGTGGCATCACTAGCTAATGACACAAAAAGCTCCGGAGAGGTAAGAAGCGGAAGGTAATCTTCCCGACCTCGGTAGGATTTTGGGTTATAAAAAAAATGATTGCTGTGAAAGTCCCGCTCCATGTCTTTGATATCCCGATTGGTTGTCGAAATCATTGACTGAAAACGTGTTGGAAAAACACGAGGGTTGGATTTCCCTGGCAATACTTTTAGCAAGTTTCCATGGATAGGAAGACTGCTTCGCTCTGCGGAGAAGTAATACAGATAATCATCCCATTGCCAGCCTGCACCGAAGGGAGTGGATCGGAGATTAGCATCTGAAAAGGATATAATATCGTATGGCGCAAAAAAAGAATCAAAGTCAGGTTGGGGAAGATCTAAATAATCCCAACTTGGATCGCCTGCTCCCCAAATGTGCAGGGTATCACCTTTGCTCACATATCGAAATGTCTGAGTGGAATCATTCAAAACCAAAATACTGGCAAACAAGGTGAATAGCTTGGTCGTGGATGCAGGAGTGAAGTGAATCTGCGAGTTTTTCTCATAAAGAACTTGCTGAGAATCTAGGTCATACAACATAAACCCTGTCAAATGCCCTCCAAAGAAGCTGGTTTGTCCTAAGGATTGCTCTAATTTTTCGTATTCCTCTCTGGATAATTGACCAAATGAGAAATGGGAGAAAAGGAGCGATCCAATGAATAAAAAGGTCAAAAAGTAACTCTTAGTCATCAGTTTTTATTTTTGGTCATGGCCCAAAATAAACCCAGCCAGCCACTTATAAAAGCAACTCCTCCGATAGGGGTGATCGCCCCCAGCCAGGTGATTCCCGTGATGGATAATAAGTAGAGCGAACCGGAGAAAATTAGTATTCCTATACTTAGATTGATGGCAGAGAAACTTAGCCCGCGCCAATCAGGTTTGATTAGGGCCAAAATCCCCACCAGGAAAACGCCTAATGAGTGATAAAAATGATACTTTACTGCTGTTTCAAAAGTATCGAGTCTGCCATTTTCTATTAGTCTGGCCTCTAAGCCATGCGCTCCAAAAGCCCCGATTCCTACTGCCAAGGCACCAAGGATAGCTGCTAATTGTATGATTTGTTTTCCGTTCATATCAATGCGTGTTTCTTGCTCCAAAAATTGCCGAACCTATCCGTACCATGGTGCTGCCTTCCTCCTGAGCGATCTGATAGTCTCCACTCATCCCCATGGAAAGCTCCTGCATTTCCACAAAGTCAGGGAGTGCTTTTTCCTTCAATTCATCGAAAAGAGATTTTAATGATCTGAATTCCTTTCGAACTTGATCAGAATTCTCCGTAAAAGTCGCCATCCCCATTAATCCGAGGATGTGTACGTGCTGAAACCTTTTGAAATCATCATTTTCTAACATTTCAAGCAGCTCTTCCCTGTCAAAACCAAACTTGCTTTCTTCTTCTGCAATGTGGATTTGCAGTAATACCGGGATTTTTCGGTTGACTTTTTTGCCTTGTTTTTCGATCTCTCTCAGGAGTCGGAACGAATCCACGCCATGAATCAGGTGGACAAATTCAGCGATGTATTTTACCTTGTTTCTCTGCAAATGTCCGATCATGTGCCAACGCACGTCTGAGGGCATCTGAGGTTGTTTTTCTTGGATTTCCTGGACCTTATTTTCTCCAAAATCCCTCACGCCGGCATTGTAGGCCTCCATGAGTAATTCTACCGGCTTTGTTTTGCTGACAGAGACCAGCTGGCAATCTGGATTTATGAATGAATTTTTTACTGCTTCTAGATTTGCTTTGATATCCATTTTCTATTTTTAGATCAGTTTTTTTAAGAAAATCAGCCCAGACAAAGATATGGCGATCATCAGTACTTTACTAAAAAAAGGCATAAGGCTTAGGGAAAGTTTAGAACAGGAATATTCCCGGCCGATGGAGCTTCAGCGAAGGGAGTTGAAAAAACTTCTGATTCAAGGTACTCGAACAGCCATAGGCGAGAGGTACGATTTCGCCTCGATCCTTCGAAGGTTTCGGCAGCATGATGACGAATACTATGATCGATATAAAGCGCAAGTGCCTATCTATGACTATGACAAGATTTACGAGGAATGGTGGTTTGAGTTATTAGAAGGAAAGAAAAACGTCACCTGGCCAGGTAAGGTCAAATATTTCGCCCTTAGTTCGGGCACTTCAGGTGCCACATCCAAGTACATTCCCATTACCAAGGAAATGGTCAGAGCTATCCGACGAACAGGTGTGAGGCAGATTTTGACCTTGTCGAAGTATGATCTTCCCAATTCATTGTTTACGAAAGGTATTTTGATGCTTGGGGGGAGTACGGATTTGGAATTTAACGGAACCTACTTTTCCGGGGATTTGAGTGGGATTACTGCCGGTAAACTGCCGATCTGGTTTCAGCGTTTTTATAAGCCCGGAAAACAAATCTCCAAAAATCGAAATTGGGGAGACAAGCTTGATCAGATCGTGGAAAAAGCTCCGAACTGGGATATAGGAATTATTGTAGGGGTTCCGGCTTGGCTGCAGATTTTGATTGAAAAAATAATTGCTCATTACCAAGTAGAGACGATTCATGACATTTGGCCTAATCTCCAGATTTTCGTTCATGGAGGTGTATCCTTTGAGCCATACAAAAAAGGCTTTGAAAAATTACTTGGAAAACCACTTACTTATATCGAAACCTATTTGGCATCCGAGGGATTTTTAGCTTTTCAGGCATTGCCTGGACGAAAGTCCATGCGATTGGTATTGAATAATGGGATCTTTTATGAGTTTGTTCCATTCAATGAGGAAAATTTCGATGAAGACGGCATTATCCGACCCACTGCTCAAACCTATAAAATCGATCAGGTTCAGGAAGGAATTGATTATGCCTTGCTTATTTCTACCTGTGCGGGCGCTTGGAGATATTTGATTGGAGATACTGTGCGATTTGTTTCCAAAGAGGAGAGTGAAATCATCATCACGGGTAGAACAAAACATTTTCTAAGCCTTTGTGGGGAGCACCTTTCGGTAGATAATATGAATCGCGCGGTAGAAATGGCGGCCTCAGAGCTCGATATTCGAGTAAAAGAATTTACGGTATTGGGTCAGCCTCATGGAAGTCTTTTTGCGCATCATTGGTACATCGGAACTGATGATCAGGTGGATGAGCAAAAGCTGTCATTCCTGCTAGACCGATTCTTGAAAGAGCTTAATGACGACTATGCCGTGGAGCGGAATCATGCCTTGCGAGAGGTGATTGTCAAAATATTGCCAAGTGAGACTTTTTATGAATGGATGCGCTTTCAGGGTAAAGAGGGTGGTCAGAATAAATTTCCGAGAGTTTTGAAAGGTGAGAAATCGGAGGCCTGGCAGCAATTCATCCATGAGAAAGGAGAAAAGTTTTGAATGCAGCGCTGATTGAGGGTATAAGCATGGGCTTGGTTCTATCCGCAATGATAGGACCTGTTTTTTTTACCTTGATTCAGAATAGCTTGGAGCATGGCTTTAGGCGAACGGCAGTACTTGCTTTGGGAATTTTGGCAAGTGACTCGATTTATGTGATTGTCACCTATTATGGAATTCGTTTTTTGGCAGACACTACGCTATTTGAGCAAGTTCTTGGCTATGTAGGAGGATTGATATTGATTGGTTTTGGGTTGATTTCCCTTGTGAAAAAACGAGCAGACCGACCCAGTACAGGTGGGCTAAGTATTTCTAAAATCAAAAAACGAACTGCCTTTGCCAAGGGCTTTAGCATCAATGGGGTCAATCCCTTTGTTCTACTTTTTTGGATTTCGATTGCTAGCTTGGTCTATCTTAAATCAACTTGGGATACATCAGACATCCTTTTATATTATTCAGGCATCTTAATCACGGTTTTCAGTATTGATTTGCTGAAAGCATTTGTAGCCAAAAAGCTCGCTCATTTAGTCACTCCTAGGTTAATGCAAATTTTAAATAAGGTAGTCGGACTGATCATGGTAGGTTTTGGTATTCGCCTGATTTGGTGGGCAAGTATGAATTGATTTTTGGAGTCTGATTCTATTTTGATTTTTTGTATCTTCCTGAATGTTAATTCTTTGAAATCTTTTAAATCAAAAGCATTATGGAATCAAAGTATGGATTTTTGAAAATGACCATCGGTGAGTTTGAGGCATGGATGAATACCTTACACATTGCCCGCACCATCCTGACTGTACAGCAGCACCATACCTGGGTGCCTAATTATGATCACTTCGATGGGAGTAATCATTTTGAGCGGCAGCTCGCCATGAAAAATCATCACGTGGGGGCCAATGGATGGAGTGATATCGGTCAGCATTTCACCATTTTCCCAGATGGTACTATCCTAACTGGCAGATCGCTCGAAGCTACTCCAGCCTGTATTTATGGTGCCAATCAGCATTCAATCTGTTTTGAACATTTGGGGGATTTTGATCAGGGAGGTGATCAGATGCGCTTGGAACAGCGCAATGCCATCATTCGTGCTACTGCAGTCATTTGTCGGAAATTCAATCTTCCAATCAATCCTTTCAGTATCGTTTATCACCATTGGTATGAATTGGGTACAGGTAGGCGAACAAATGGTAGTGGCTCTACCAAATCTTGTCCGGGTACCAATTTCTTTGGAGGAAATAAGGTGGAAGATTTTCAAAAGTATTTTGCTCCCTTGGTACAGGCAGAGCTTACGGGGGGTGCTTTACCACCAATTCCCCCAAGTATGAAATATGCAGTAGTTACTGCAAATATTTTGAATGTGAGAACTGCGCCTAAAGGAAGTGCTTCGAAGGCCTCAGATAGACCACCCGTGGAGCGTGGGGCAGTTTTGCGAATTTACGATGAGTCCAATGGATGGCTGAAAATTTCCAAGAGTCAGTCTCATTGGGTTTATGGCCGATATACTAAGTCGGTAGATCGAGGAACTGTCAATGCATCTGTTTTGAGAGTAAGAAGTGGGCCGGGGACAAACTTCTCTATTGTTGGTACCCTTCCCAAATCAGAGGAGGTTTTTATAGCAGAGGAAAAGTCAGGCTGGTGTAAGCTGGCACTGGAAGAAAAATGGCTCAGTAAACAGTATTTAGATTTTGTAGCGTGAAATGGAAATAAAAAAATCCCCGAGACCTGAGTTTCGGGGATTTTCATTCCGTCTAGTTTGTCTTAAAGATACTTTTCTACCGGAACGTAGTTCATTCCGAATGCCTCAGCTACAGCTTTGTAGACAATATCTCCGTTGATGACATTCAGTCCCGGGATTAATTCTGCATTTTCCTGAGCAGCTTTTTTCCAACCCTTATCAGCTAGTTGAATAGCATAAGGTAGGGTCGCGTTGGTCAAGGCTAGGGTAGAAGTATAAGGTACAGCCCCTGGCATATTTGCAACACAGTAGTGTACGACATCATCAATGATGAAAGTAGGGTTCTCGTGAGTAGTTGGCTTACACGTCTCGATACATCCACCTTGATCTACCGCTACATCGACAAGTACGGTACCAGGTCTCATGTCTTTCAGCATATCTCGAGTGATCAGGTGAGGAGCTTTTGCTCCTGGAATCAATACTGCCCCGATGATCAAGTCTGCAGATTTGATCATTTTGCGAATGTTGTATTCATTGGACATCATGGTATTGACATTTGCAGGCATCACGTCTTCCAGATATCTCATTCTCTGAAGTGAAACGTCCATGATAGTCACATCAGCTCCTAATCCAGCAGCCATCCATGCGGCTTGCGTTCCCACGATACCGCCTCCTAGGATTAAGACTTTTGCAGGAAGTACTCCTGGTACGCCACCCAAAAGAATTCCTCGTCCTTTCAATGGCTTTTCAAGGTAGTTGGCGCCTTTTTGTACAGACATTCTACCAGCCACTTCTGACATCGGGATTAATAGTGGAAGACTTCGGTCAGACTTTTCTACTGTTTCATAGGCAAGACAAACTGCCTTGCTATCTACCATGGCCTTGGTCAAAGGCTCATGCGAAGCAAAGTGAAAATAAGTGAAAAGAAGTTGGTCCTCTTTGATCAGTGAATACTCAGGCTCGATAGGCTCTTTTACCTTGATGATCATCTCGGCAATCTCGTAGGTAGCCTCGATGGTAGGGAGTATTTTTGCTCCTGCAGTTTCGTATTCGCTGTCAGAAAAGCCACTGCCTTCTCCGGCTGTGTGTTGTACATAGACCGTATGGCCTCTTTTGACCAATTCCTTGGCTCCCGCAGGAGTCAATGCTACTCGGTTCTCGTTGTTTTTGATTTCCTTGGGAACGCCTATAATCATAGCTAGTTTTATTTGGATTTACAGAGGCGCAAAGATAATCAGGAGGAAGCTTTTGAGAGCAATTTTTAGAATAGTATTTGGTCTGATTTTGAAAATTCTTCGAAATCAGAATTTTATTCTTTTTTTAAAATTATGAATCGATTTAATTTCAAAATTTAAATTTTTGAAGTGAAATATTCTGAGAATAATTATTGGTAAAAACAGGTGAGTATAAAAGATTATGAAGGTTTCATTTTTAGATTTTTATATCAGTAAAATCAATTACTCAGAATAAAATTCTGTTTTTATCGTATTAAAATCCTTTTATCAAAATTTTTGATTGATATTTTATTCTAAAGATATTTGCAAAACAGATCGATTTGGTTATTTTTGGTAATTGAGAAAAATACCTTAAAAACCCAAAGTAACTCTAGATTAATAATTGAATGGCAACAGCAGAGAAAAGTGTAAAAAAGACTCAAGATTCGACTGCAGACCGCGAGGCAGTTTTAAATGATTTTCGAATCGCACTCATTAGTAGGCATGCTTCCCTTATGGGAAGAAAAGAAGTCTTTATGGGGAAAGCTAAATTCGGAATCTTTGGAGACGGTAAAGAACTTGCACAGATTGCCATGGCTAGAGCTTTTCAAAAGGGTGATTTTAGAGCCGGTTATTATCGAGATCAAACTTTTATGTTCGCATTGGGTGAGTTGACTGTTCAGCAATATTTTGCTCAACTCTATGCGCACACCAATGTAGATGCTGAACCTGCATCTGCGGGCCGATTGATGAATGGCCACTTTGCTACCCGTTCTTTAAATGATGACGGATCTTGGAAATCCCTCACTGACCGATATAATTCAGCGGCAGATATTTCCCCGACTGCTGCTCAAATGCCAAAACTTCTCGGACTTGCTTTTGCTTCAAAATTGTATCGAGAAAATAAAGGGTTAAAAGGATTTAAGGATTTTTCGATCAATGGTAATGAAGTAGCATGGGGCACTATAGGTAATGCCTCTACTTCTGAAGGGATGTTTTTTGAATCCATCAATGCTGCCGGAGTTCTGCAGGTCCCAATGGTTACGGCCATTTGGGATGATGGGTATGGAATATCGGTTCCTCAAGAATTTCATACTACTAAAGGAAGTATTTCTGAAGTATTAGAAGGATTCCAGAGAAATGATGAGCAAAAAGGCTTTGAAATCATCCGGGTAAAAGGATGGGATTATGAAGCTCTATTCAATGCTTTTCAGAAAGCTGGTAATATCGCTCGATCAGAACATGCTCCAGTGCTCATTCATGTGCAGGAAATGACCCAGCCGCAAGGACATAGTACCTCAGGTTCCCATGAGCGATACAAGTCCAAAGAGCGATTGGATTGGGAAAAGGAATGGGATTGTATCAAGCAGTTCAGAGAATATATTCTTTCTCGTGAACTTGCCTCAGCCGACGAATTGGATAAGATCGATGCGGAAGCAAAAGCGCAAGTCAAAAAAGAGAAGGAAGCTGCCTGGAATGACTTTTTAGGAGAAATCAAAGAGGAGCTAAAAGAAGCTGTGTCTTTGATTCGTGATGCTGCCCAAACTAGCAATCGAAAGGTAGTTTTGGAGCAATTAGTACAAGATCTATCAAAAACAATCAATCCTATCCGTAAAGATGTAATCTCCACGGTTAGAAAGGCACTTTTAAATCTTCGGTTTGATCAAAGCGAAGCAAAGAACAAGTTGCAAACTTGGTATCAGCAGCAGCAAGAAAAGAATTTTGACCGTTACAGCAGTCATCTTTACTCCCAATCAGAATGGTCGGCCTTGAAAGTGGCAGAAAGATTACCTGAGTTTTCTGAGGATTCTTCTTTTGTGGATGGTAGAGAGGTTTTGCAGGCATTTTTTGATTACAAACTTGAAAATGATCCGAGGTTTTTTGCCTTTGGAGAGGACGTCGGAAAGATCGGAGACGTCAATCAAGCTTTTGCAGGCCTGCAAGCTAAATATGGAGATCTTCGTGTCTCGGATACGGGGATTAGAGAGTGTACCATCGTAGGACAGGGAATTGGAGCTGCCTTGCGAGGTCTAAAACCAGTAGCAGAAATTCAGTATTTGGACTATCTCCTATATGGAATTCAGATGCTTTCGGATGATTTGGCTTCCCTTCAATACAGAACCAAAGGAGGTCAGAAGGCACCACTTATTGTGAGAACAAGAGGTCATAGATTGGAAGGTGTATGGCATGCGGGCTCACCGATGGGGATGATTCTTTCGGCTCTTCGTGGTATGCTTATTTGCGTACCTAAAGATATGACTCAAGCTGCAGGCATGTATAATACCTTGCTGCAGTCGGATGATCCGGCACTTGTGATCGAATGTCTGAATGGATATAGACTAAAGGAAAAAATGCCTGAAAATATAGGAGAATATACGGTTCCCATGGGCAAGCCAGAGGTTTTACGTTCCGGTAAGGATATTACTTTAGTGACCTATGGTTCCATGTGTCGAATCGTACTGGAAGCCGCTGAGGAATTATCCGAAATGGATATTGATGTGGAAGTGATCGATGTACAAACCCTAATTCCATTTGATAGATTTGGAGTCATTGGGGAGTCTGTCAAAAAGACCAACCGGGTGATTTTTGCTGATGAAGATGTACCGGGTGGAGCATCGGCGTATATGCTACAGCAGGCTATTGAAGAACAACAACTGTTTAAGTTTTTGGATTCTGAGCCGCAGACACTTGCTGCCAAGGCTCATAGACCTGCCTACTCTTCCGATGGAGATTATTTCTCCAAGCCTAGTACAGAGGATGTGATCGAGAAAGTTTACCTACTTATGCATGAGGTCAATCCCAAGAAGTTTCCAAAGTTCTAAAATCAACGAATACAAATAGAAAAGGGAGGTATTTGAAAACCTCCCTTTTTTATGGATTTCTAGTGATTTGCCTTAGCGTAAATTCGCTTGTGGATACTTCGTTGCTTCTGTTTAGCTGCCGATCCTGGACCTGTACGTCAATTCTTACCGTATCATTTCTGAAAATGGATTCCCAACCTGAGGAAAGCATCGCGTATTTAATATTTCCTTCTACAGCTTGTCCATCTTCTGAGGTTAGGATTCGCGGGAATCGCCCATTGAAAGTGGTGAAAAACGGAGGATCTTCCCATCTAAACTCTGTGAATTGACCGTTTCGCTTGATGAAGAATTTTACAAAGATGTTGTACTGATTGGGGTTTTGCTCCACCCAAATCGTGTCTTTCACGGTTTGGTTATTGACAATCGGATCAATCACCCAATCAATTGGATTGTAGGTGGGTGCTTCCGGTGGCCGATTAGAATAAGTGATCAAATTCCCCGCAGCATCTCTTTTATAATTTAATGCATTGAAAGGCGGATTGATATCTGTGGCTGATAAACCCAAATCACCTTCGGCGTCTTGAAAATCTATCCCAACTATCAGGGAATCAGGTCCTGCGGTGGAGACATATTCTACAGATTCGAAACTGATAGAAGGCACGGAAGGAAAGTTGTCTGGAGGGTTGACGCAACTGGCTGCTAAAAAAGCCAAAAAGAAAACTCCCGATATTCTGTGTAAACGCATGAGGCGAATTAATTTTGTTGCAGAATGGTTTTCCATTCCGAATTGATGCAAATTATAAAACGATGCAGGATTTTAAAAGTTTTTCGGAAAAGCTGAAAGAATTTGTACCTAAAGACTTTGAAAGTCTGGCATTAGAGATTTTTCAGTTTCAGGCAATTCAAAATCCCATCTATAATAAGTATCTCAATGCACTTGGAGTGATTCCATCTGATATCAATAAGGTGGAGGATATTCCTTTTTTACCAATCCGTTTTTTTAAGGATCATCCAGTGGTTTCTGCGGATTTAGACAATTTTGAAGCTTTCTTTTCCAGTTCGGGTACCACCGGAATGATTACCAGTAAGCATTATTTCTGGTCCGAAAAGTGGTACTTGGATCACTCAATGAGGCTTTTTGAAAGGGAGTATGGATCCATCGAGGATTTTCATGTTTTGGCTTTGTTACCAGCATATTTAGAGCGAAAGGGAAGTAGTCTGGTGGCGATGGCGGATCATTTTATCCAAAAATCCCAATCTGTACATTCTGGATTTTACCTGTATAATCAGGAGGATTTGATGCAAAAGCTTCAGGTACTGAGGTCGGATAATAGAAAGGTTTTACTTCTCGGAGTCACATTTGCACTTTTGGATTTGGCAGATTCGGGAAGGGATTTTGAGGAGATGGAGAATTTGATAGTGATGGAGACAGGGGGGATGAAGGGACGCCGGAAGGAAATGATCCGGGAAGAAGTTCATGATAGGCTAAAGCGATTTTTTCGGCTTGATGCGATCCATTCAGAATATGGGATGACCGAATTAATGTCTCAAGCCTATTCGAAAGGTGAGGGAAAATATAACATGCCGGCTACCATGCGCGTTATGATACGAGATATAAATGATCCCTTTGCTTGGTCAGGTAGATCGCAAGGCGGGATTAATGTAATTGATCTTGCAAATTTTCATTCCTGCGCATTTATTGAAACGCAAGATTTGGGAAGGATTGGAAATGACGGAATGCTGGAGGTGCTTGGTCGCATTGACAATTCAGAAATCCGTGGGTGTAATTTATTGGTGCAGTAATTGTAAGAAAAGAATTAATTAAACATATTTGATTTCAAAATTATCAGATTAATGAAAAGATTAGCCACAATTGTAACCTTGATTGGTATTCTAGCTTTGGGAGCATGTGCCTCCAGTAAGCCATGTCCTGCTTATGCAAAAGCAGATGTAGTTGAAAAATCCAACGGATAAAAAAATGCTGACCTTAATAGTCAGCATATTTTTTTATGTCTTCGAGGCTGATTGTGTCCTCGCCTAGAATTACGAGTCTTTCTACCACATTACGCAGTTCTCGAATATTTCCTGTCCAAGGATAAGTTTTGAGTTTCTCGAGTGCTTCTTTGCTTATTTTTCTTTTTGCATCTCCGCTTTCTTGAGCGATATCATTAAGGAACTTATCTACGAGTAAAGGAATATCGTCCACTCGATCTTTCAGCGCAGGTACCTGCACCACAATCACGCTTAGGCGGTGGTACAAATCTTCTCTGAAATTACCCTCCTCGATTTCCTTTTTTAAGTCTTTGTTGGTTGCTGCCAAAACGCGAACATCCACCTTGATGTCCTTATCGCTTCCTACGCGATTGATGAGGTTTTCCTGAAGTGCACGCAAGACCTTTGACTGTGCTGACAAAGACATATCCCCAATCTCATCAAGGAATAAAGTGCCCCCTTGCGCTTGCTCAAATTTACCTGCTCGTTGCTTGTGAGCAGAGGTAAATGCCCCTTTTTCATGGCCGAAAAGCTCGGACTCGATCAGTTCAGAAGGAATAGCCGCGCAATTTACAGCGACAAAAGGTTCTTTCGCCCGACTGCTTTTTTGATGAAGCCAATGGGCTACCAATTCTTTTCCCGTACCATTTGGTCCAGTGATCAAAACTCTGGCTTCGGTCGGAGCTACTTTTTCGATTGTTTCCTTCACTTGAACAATGGCCGGTGATTCACCCACCATATCAAATTTCTTCGAAAGCTTCTTTTTCAAAACTTTCGTCTCTGTAACCAAATTCTTTTTATCCAGCGCATTTCGCACCGTGAGTAGTAACCGATTTAGATCGGGTGGTTTTGGAATAAAGTCAAAGGCCCCTTTTTTAGTCGCTTCGACTGCTGTCTCAATGCTTCCATGGGCGGAGATCATGATGAATTGTGGAGCTTTATCCAAGTCCTTGGCATGGCTAAGAACTTCGATTCCATCCATTTTTGGCATTTTGACATCGCAAAGTACCAGATCAAAGTCTTCGGACTGAATTTTTTTGAGTCCTTCCTCGCCATCACTGGCTTCGGATACTTCAAACTTTTCGTACTCGAGGATCTCTCGTAGCGTAGCTCTGATGACTTTTTCGTCATCGATGATCAGGATTTTTGACATAGGGCGAAGATAAAAAGAAAATGTGCAAGTCTGTAAGCCGGGTTCTGTACTCTTGATTTGGAATTCATCCTTTTCAATAGTGTCTGCCATTTATCTAGCCCTGACCTCACGGTCAGGGTCCATCGATCTACCCACCCCGGAACCCTGCCAAAGCAGAGATCGAACGAGCAGCTCTTTGCCCGGGGCCTATTTGATCTTTCAACCCATAAGGTTTGCCATGCACCCGATGTCACCATCGGGACGGTGGGCTCTTACCCCACCTTTTCACCCTTACCCCATTCCAATAATGGTTGGGGCGGTATATTTTCTGCGGCACTTTCTGTAGACTGACCGTCACCAGTCGGCCCCCTTCCCGTTAGGAAGTATGGCGCTCTATGTTGCCCGGACTTTCCTCCTTTCTGATTCCGATATCAATCGGGACAGATCGGCGACAGACCGACTTGCACACAGCAAATAACGCCAAATTCTATGATTTGATTCTTACTAAACTTAAAATGAAATTTTCTCTTCAATAAATTATCTTGATTCTGGGCTTTGAAATGGACTTTTCAATCTTTTTTAAAAAAAAATCATAAAAATTTTATCTGAGCTAAAAACCTTTTGATCTGACGGCTGTTTGTTATATCAAAGGCTAAAAATAGCTTTTCTTCATAGTGCTGGGTTGAGCCGCTCCTTTACGGAGCGGTTCTTTTTTGTACCCATTCGGAAGGCCTTTTCCTGTATGCTCCTTACCTTTGAAAAAAAAAGATCATGATCCTTGTAGGCAACGCGGTACTTTCTGACGATATCAAAGAGAATTTTTTTGTCTGTGACCTTGAAGCATGCAAAGGTGCCTGCTGTGTGGAGGGAGATGCAGGAGCACCTCTGGAAGATGAAGAGACAGCTATCCTGGAGAAGATTTATCCTCAAGTCAAAGACTATCTGACGGATGAAGGTCGCAGGGTCATCGAGGAGCAAGGTACCTGGGTGATAGATAAGGATGGAGACAAGGGCACACCAACCATCGGTGATAATCGAGAGTGTGCTTATGCTATTTATGACGAGCGCGGAGTGCTGAAGTGTGGGATTGAGCAGGCTTATCTCGATGGTAAAACGGACTTCAAAAAACCCATTTCATGCCACCTCTATCCAATCCGAGTCACGAAGTACGATCAGTTCGATGCTTTGAATTATGATAGATGGCATATTTGTGATCCTGCTTGTACGCTAGGCCAAAGTTTAAAAGTCCCCCTCTACCGTTTCCTTAAGGATGCACTGGTGAGGAAGTACGGGGAGTTTTGGTATGAGGAATTAATTAAGGAAATCGAGGGAGAAGGAGATAATCAACCAGCTGATTCATAAGCCTTTTTGAGCCAATCAATTACTTCTGAGCTAAGATCCTCAATCGATTGTAATTCGATTCGATGACTTACCATCCCGCTCGTTTTGGTATCCAATGCCAAAACACCTGAGGCTTCTTGTCCTTTTAGGTTGATGCCGATATCAAACCTTGTCTTGGTAGCCGGAATCAGCATAGCAAATTGCTTTTTTCGCTTGACACTGATATAAGCCTTCTTTGGTATAAACTCCACATCTTTGCCAAATAGGTTGATTTCATTTTTTAGCTTATTGAGGACGGGTAAAAAATGCTCCTTTCCTTTGTATTGCGAATGGATCAGTTCGTCATGGTCAGAAGCAGAACCTGCATCAGACTTAAGCGTTTTATGGGCTACCAAGTTGGCAAATCCATGGGTGAAACTATGGGTCTCCTTTAGCCACTTGACGATTTGGCCATGTTTTTCAAGCTTTTCTTTTTTCACCAGATCAATCCACTCTTCCAGGCTTTTACCTGTGTTTTTATGAAGATTCTCGATCATGGTTTGTACTTGGTCATCCATTTTTTATTGAGTTAAAGTAAATGAAACCGGAAAATGATCAGAAGCTTTGATCAGGGGAAATTTGACCGACTGGATCAGAGGGTCGTCTTTCTCCGTGTATGGATTCCATACCTTTCCATTCTTGAAAGGAAGTCCTTGACTGACAAGAATATGATCAATTAAAACGTTAAACTCATCTCCTGTGATGCGATCCCGGTATCTGGAGGAGTTTGGGCTCCAGCCGTAGGCATTCAGCTTAGGTCTTGGAAGAACAGGTTTGAGAATAAACTCCGGAATCCAAGGGTCACCCATTAGCAGTTCTACCGCGCTTTTGCTGAATTTATTTTCATAAAAATCCAGCTCAAAACCATCATTGATGTCTCCCATGACCATGGTTTGCTCACCTTTTTCTAAATAAGCATCTACGCGCTCTCGGATATGCATGCATTCTGCAAAAAGTCGAAGTCTATCCCGCTTGGAAAGTTGTTCGTATCTGGCAAAGTCCACCTTATCGAAAATCCCTTTGGACTTGGTATGTGCTACGATCACTCTCGATATAAAGGAATCATCGGTGTCTAAAATACTCAACTCTAAAGGAGGTCGGTAATGCTTATACTGCTCTTTGATAAGGCGATCAGTTGTATCCATCAAAAAGGGCTCGTCAAATCGCTTTCCTGCCGCTGTTTCTGGAGTAAAAAGAACTTTTAACCGATCGGCTTTATAGATTGCGCAGAGCTCTTGCTGGCCAGGTGATGGAAAGCCATGCACCCCTTTGTAATTACTTCCGGGCAAAAACTCCTGCGTCCAAAGTTCCAATTGCGCACTGGCAGTTTTGGTTTGGCTGACCAAGGTATTTGGTCCTTCCACGATTCCCAAAAAATCCGGGTCCATGGCTAAAATGATTTCTGCGATCCATTCACTTCGAAGCTTTTCTTCACCGCTTGTTTTGGGGTTGCCATCCTTATCAAAAAGATCGCGCATCCAATAGATATTGTAAACTCCAATTTGATAGTCCATGGTAAAAGAGTTTGATGAAATCTGAACTGATCCTGACTTAGACCTTGATATAAATTTTACGTCGATCCATCCACCATCCAATGAGCCAAATCAGAAGCATGTAACTAATTGCAAATAGAAAAGAAGCGTTTTTTGGGCCTAGCCAACTGGTGTAGGCATTTGCATAAATGAAACCCTTCAGGCTACTATCTCCGACAGGAATCATACTGAAGATAGAAATCACCACGCCTGAGAGTACATAGAGTATGAGTGGATTTCTTCCAAAAACTTGGAAGAAATAGGTCCAAGAAATCTTGTTTTTGATTTCAATAAGAAAGATAAGTCCCGCTAAAAGGATCAAATCCCATCCTACTGTTAAGAGAACATAGGGGCTGGTCCAGATCTTCTTATTGATAGGAAAGGCTAAATCCCATACATAGCTGGCAGCGATCAAAATCACTCCAAAGATTAGCAATGTCCTGACAGAAGTAGGAGTATTTCCCTTTTTTTGGATCATTTTGCCCACTATATAGCCAGCGATGACATTGACAATGGAAGTAAGGGTACTGAGAATCCCTTCAGGGTCAAATGGGATGCCTTCACCCATGTACATTCTATCTGCTCCGATGGTTGCCAAATCTAGTTTGATGGCTGCATTTCCGGTAAGGCCATAAGGGTCAGCTGGGTCGCCAAAGAAGTATAAAATGGGCCAATACAAAACCAAGGCCCCAATCGAATATATCCACCCGCCTCGGATACCTCCAAAATAAAGGATTAAGGCGGCGAAGAAATATGCAAGTGCAATCCGCTGCAATACGCCAAAGAATCGAACTTCGGTAAGCGTGATAAATTCGATCCCCCCAGATTCATTGTAATCGAAGAAAGGGAAGGCATTTAGCAGCCATCCAATCAGGAAAATTAAGAATGCTCGCTTGCCAACTTTCCTGAAAAAAGCTCCCTTTGACATTTCCGAGAGTCTTTTCATAGAAAAACTCATTGCATTTCCCACCACAAATAGAAATGTTGGAAATACTAAGTCGGTAGGAGTAAACCCATGCCAATCTGCATGAGCCAAAGGGGCATAGAGGTGAGACCAACTGCCTGGAGTATTTACAATAATCATAAAAGCAATGGTCATTCCACGTAGAACATCCAAAGCTAAATAGCGCTGTCCGAGACCCGTACGAATAGGAATTTCAGTCATAGTGATTTTGGGCGAATTTTTGGTTGATTGATTTTCATTCCAAGTTAAAATATTATCTTGTTTTTCACTTAAAATCAAACTTTTATTACTTCTATTTAAGCCCATGAAGAATATTCC
The DNA here is from genome assembly GCF_028823735.1 of Algoriphagus sp. NF. Taxonomy (NCBI): domain Bacteria; kingdom Pseudomonadati; phylum Bacteroidota; class Cytophagia; order Cytophagales; family Cyclobacteriaceae; genus Algoriphagus; species Algoriphagus sp. NF. Next base: position 130,585 of record NZ_JAPEIB010000001.1, on the reverse strand, counting down.
TATTAAAAATTTGCTGGCAGGGTCTGATTTTCAATTAGCTAACTACCCGACTTTTATAGATCTCGAAACCTCCGAAGCTAAAAAGAAAAAGAAGCTGAATGATCTCCGTGAAGATCTTAGCAAGCATCAGGATACTATGTATGCCCATGGAAAATATGGGGTTCTCATCTGTCTTCAGGGAATGGATACAGCCGGAAAGGATAGTCTAATCAGAGAGGTGTTCCAGGAATTTAACCCGCGGGGAGTAGTTGTTCATAGCTTCAAAACGCCTTCATCAAAGGAATTAAGACATGATTACCTTTGGAGGCATTATTTGGCTCTTCCTGAACGTGGAAAATATGCAGTATTCAATCGTACTCATTATGAAAATGTCTTAGTGACAAGGGTTCATCCAGAGTATATTCTATCTGAAAATATTCCCGGTATTGAAAAGGTGGAGGACATTACCGATGATTTTTGGGCAAAGCGATTTGAGCAAATCCGGAATTTTGAAAAGCATGTGGTCCAGAATGGAACGGTTATTTTAAAGTTTTTCTTGAATCTGAGTAAAGAGGAGCAACGAAAAAGGCTTCTTCGCCGCTTGGAAAATGAAAAACACAATTGGAAATTTTCTCCTGGGGATCTTAAAGAGCGAGGGCTATGGGAGAAATACCAGTTTTGCTATGGAGAAGCCATCCGAGAAACGTCTCTCCCACATGCACCTTGGTATGTGATTCCGGCTGACAATAAGGAGACAGCACGTGTCTTAGTCGCAAAGGTGATCAAAGAGACCATGGATAAACTTGAAGGGATCGCAGAGCCTGAATTGGATGATGCAATCAAGGCTAAAATAATGGAATACAGGGCTATGTTAACAAAACCAGGAGCCTAAAATCTTCAATTGATTTATTTGGTGATTTATTGAATTTTTTTGATAAATTGGAGATATAATGATTTGATTTTTAACCGGTAAACTTTTATTACAATGAGAAACTTGATTTTGATTTCAGTCCTTTTCTTGGGCTTTTCCTGCCAGGATGAAAAAAATGCGCTTGTCGAATCTAAAACACTAGAAGAAAACAGTTATGAAATTGTTTTCAACGAAGATTCTGGGATTGTTCCTTTAGCAGATAGACAAGGGATATTGGATTTAGATTCAGTTGAGTTTGAAAAGGTTTTAACCTCCTTAGAAGATTCGATTCGCCAAATAATTATTGACATTGAACCGAATATTCCACAGGATGATATTTATGTAAGAGTCTATGACGAGATTTCAGTTCATCTGCAAAATTTAACAGATCGGCAGGTCAAAAGCTTCCAATCGCAGGCTTCAGTCCAAAATTTCGAGGTGGAAGTGGATATTAATTTACAGGGAAGACGTCCCATGATGCAGTCTGCTTTGATTCCACAGGGCAGGCGTCCCATGATGCAAGATCAAATGCGATACGATGCGACGGCTCAGACTAGTATTTTTATTGAAGAGATAGGTGGTGGACAGGACGTTACCCCAATTCCTACAACGAGGGTATGGATAATTGACTCGGGAATAGACTCATCTCATCAGGATATAAGGTTCAGACAAAGGGATATTAACCTTTCCAGGGATTTTTCAAGAAAAGACACAACAAAACAAAATCCATTTTTGGATAAGCATGGCCATGGAACTCAGATAGCGGGGATTATCGGTGCGAAGTCTTCATCTTCGACTGACAATTATGGAATGAATGGGGTTTTCCCAAGAGCCCGGATGGTTAGCGTAAAAATATTTAATGGAAGAGGTAATTCTTCTTTTGCTAAATTATTTAATGCCCTGGAGCATGTGTCTAATAAAGCTAAGCCAGGGGATATTGCCAATTTAAGCCTAGGTTTTTCAATTGATGATTCCATGGCTAATCAATCGTCTGTGCAAAGAAAATTAGCAAGACTTGAAAGGAAGATTAATAGAATTCTAAACAGGAACATCCACGTTGTCATGTCTGCTGGCAACGATGCTGATTTATCTACCAGAAATCTTCCTGGAGGATTGATCTCTTCTAGTACTTTTGCTCATACCATTGCCTCCTACGGTCATTATTATAATCCGACTAATGGGCAGAATGAGCGGTTATTTTCATTCTTTTCCAATTATAATATTCCTACCATCGATTACATCGAACCGGGAGAATACATTTTTACCACAGCGCCGAAGTCTTCTTATGCAGTGGTATCGGGTACGTCCTTTTCAGCGGCGATTTTCTCTGGAATATTGTATCATGGAAGCAGTTTTGATACCTTGGGAACAGTGCTCAGGGGACCGGACGCTTCAGGTAATAATCCACCGTATCCTATTGCGAAGGTTAGGTAGTGTTACAAAATTTTGTTTTAAATTTTTTGGTCAGATAAAATTTCCTATGTTAGAACTGTAAAAAATGCAATACGAAATGAAAAAAGTGATTTTTATAATTTTTTTGGTATTCTTCTCCACTTGGAGTTATGGCCAAGGCAAGCGATACATAGTCGTATTGAAAGATAGTTTTGAACAACCCGTGCGAAAAGTGCAAACAAGGGATACCGATCGGGAGCGTCAGGAGAGGAGAAATGAGACAGTTCGGTCTGCCAAACTCGAAAAACTCCGTGGATACATGGACAGAAAGGGACTTGGGTCACGGGGAAATGCCAAAAGATTTGTGGATGGAGCGGTCGGGTTTATCGCTGATTTGAGCAGTGAAGAGGTTCGTGAGCTAGAATCTGACGAATCTGTGGCTCAGGTTATTGAGGACTTTCAGATGCAGGGCCGCCCTCGGATGCAAGGTCGTCCCCGAATGCAGGGAGAGTCATTTGGGTCAGATTGGTTTTACGACCCTGCTGCCAAAGCTAGTATAGCTGTTGGTTTGATGGGCGGATCTGAAAGAGGAACCAATAATCGTACCTCTATTTGGATATTGGACTCAGGAATTGATGCTAGGCATAGGGATCTTCGTGTGACTAGAAATCCAAGAGTAGCAGTTTCATTTATAGATGGAGAAAGCCCATTTGAGGATTTTGCAGGACATGGAACCCACGTAGCTGGTCTAGCGGCTGGTTTTGGCAGGGGGAATCCCGGAATTACCGGAATGTCTGCTGGAGCTGAAGTGATCCCTGTAAAGGTTTTAGATCGAAACGGTGTCGGATCATGGTCCAATCTCGTCTTGGCTTTGAATCATATCGAAAAGTTTGCCGTACCAGGAGATGTGGTGATGATGAGTTTAGGAGAATCGGGGGTGGTGAATTGTCAAAATTCAGAACCATTCCTTCGTGACATCATTTTGGATCTAGGCGAAAAAGGAATCTTTGTGGTAATGTCTGCCGGAAATGAAGGTCAAAGTGCTGGATCCAATCTACCGGGTTGTATAAGTGGGAAAAATGTCTTCACTGTAGGTTCAGTGGACTTTTCTGAGGCTGGTTTTTCCTCTTGTTCGGACTTTTCCAACGCAGGTGCTCCCCCGATAGATTGGCTTGCACCTGGTGCCAATTTAGTATCTACCTTTCCGGGAAATGCATACAACGTTATGTCGGGAACCTCGATGGCTTGTGCATTAGTAGCTGGACTGATTCATTCCAATGGAGGTCCGCCAAGAGCTATTCAACAGATTAATTGCGGTGGGGCTACCTACTCCGTAGCAGGTCGTTAGACTGCAGCTCTTGGTTGGCTTGAATTCTTGACTTGTCAATTTTAGATAATACTGAAAGGATAGTCGGGTCTTTCAAATATCTTTTGAAAATGGGATTGTGAGTGATGTAAAAATCATCTCGCATTCCCTTTTCTTCTGCCAAGGCGAGATAAGCAACTGACTCCGATTTGCTACCCTTAATCGCATAAAGTTGGGCTAAATCCAAAAATAAATTAAAGTCATCCCCATAGTTTTCAATTGCATCTTCGCGGATTTGGATACCCTGCTCTACTAAAGTATTTGACTCCAGCCGTTCGCCTGATTGTGCCAAAATGTAAGCAAGAAGAATAGGGGAGGTGAAGTACTCATCCTGAAGAGACGCAGGTGTTTTTTCAATGCTTTTCTCCAAATACAATCGTGCGATCTCATCGCTTTCAGCAAAAAACGCAATCGTCCCTGCTACGGTATAGTCTAGTGCAGTACTATCTTTTTGATCTTCGAAAATATCACTGACAAGCGACAAGGCTTTTTCATTATCTCCTTTTTCGATCTCTATAAAGGCAAGTTGCTCAATAGTCACAGGGTCAGGAAGTATATCTAGGGATCGATTCAACCAAACTTCAGATTCCTCAAATTGGTCTAATACCCGATAAATCCAGCCTGAAATCTGATAGGGGAGGAAGTTTGTTGGATTTAAAGTGGCCGATTTAAGCTGAAGTTTGAGTGCTTCCGGAAGGTTGCCGCTGACAAAGTAAACCGTCGCCAAGTTACCAATGGCTGAACTCAAATTTGGATTTAAAACGATGGCTTTTTCAAAGGAGATCTTTGCGTATTCACTTTGTCCTTTGTAGTAATATACATTTCCTTGGGCTTTGAAGCCTTCAGCAAGGTAGGGGTCAAGGGCTAAAGCCTTTGCACTTGCTTCCATGCTTGAATCTAGCCACTGATCGCCTTCACTGAAATAAATCAGTTGAGCATAACTATCAGCAAGGCTTGCGTAAGCAAGTGCATAATTTGGGTCAATATCAATGGCTTGTTTGTAGTAATCGATAGCCTCCCATATGGATTCCCGGCTATAGTTAGAATAGAGTTCACGGCCCTTCAAGTGTAGTTCATAGGCGTCGAAACTGCTTGTCTGAGTTTTGGAAAGTTGACTTCGTTCTTCCGAGCTAAGGCTACTGTTGAGAACCCGGGCTATTTCGGTCGCGATATCCGCTTGCACTTTAAATATGTCCGATGCATCCCTGTTATAGGTTTCAGCCCAAAGATTTCGGTTCTCGGCGGGGTCAATCAATTGAACATTGATCCGGATTTTATCAGCAATCCATTGTACACTTCCTTTTAGTACAGTGGTGACGTCAAGTACTTTTGCTACAGAGTCCAAGGGTAATTTATCTCCTTTGAATCCTTCTACAGCATCCTTACTGATGACCTTGATACTTTCAATTTTCGATACTTGGCTGATTATGTCTTCTGTAAGGCCTTCGGCAAAAAACTCTTGGTCTGAATTAATTGTGATATTGGTAAAAGGGAGCACTGCAACAGATTTCTCTTTCTCCCAGACCGAAGTATTATTGAGAAATGAATAGATCAAAGTGATTGTCAATGCTACAATGATTGCTACCGCTGCCCAAAGTTTCCAAGGGCTGCGCTCTTGATAGCGGATATTTTTGATGATTTCCGCACGCTTCGGTACTACTACAGGAGGATTGCTCAGTGCATAGAGTTCGACCGAATTTTTAACATTTTTAAGCGAAAACCCACCTAGTTTTACCCATGAAAAGCTTGTGTCGGTAGGTATTTGCTCAAGTACTTTGGAGGAAAATAGGACGCAAGTAGGCATACCAATTCCCTGAATACGTGCTGCAATATTGACAGCATCACCGAATACATCCCCTTGATCAAAGATGATTTCTCCGCAATGAAGGCCTATTCTAATCTTGATTGCAGCTTCACTTTCCAAACGGGATTGAATCGCCAAACTTGCATTCAGTGCCTCCTCCACAGTCTGGAAAGTAGCCAAGATTCCATCGCCTAACTCTTTGATTATCTGGCCATTGTGTCGACTTAAGATGTCTTGATGAATCTCAAGGTTCTGCTTCATGAGCTCAAAGGCCCGATCTTCATCTTCGCCCATGAGACGTGTATAGCCTACGATATCAGAAAAAAATACTACTGACTGTTGTCGGGAAGGATGGCTACGCATATAAAAAGAATAGACTTATCAGGCTAATTTTCATTGACAATCTAGTCAATTTTACCTGTTTTGGAAAAGTAAAAATAGAGCTTTAAGCAAAAAAGTGTCTTAAAAAAATCAAAATATGAGATGGAAAAATTCAATGGTCAATAGGATAAATTTTCAGATAACTTGAAACGGTTCATCAATCCTCAAATACGTAATATCCTTGGGCTAGACTCAATGGATATGTTTTTGATTCAATTAGGTGAAAATCTTTCGAAAGGGGGTTGATTATAAAATTCAATGATGAGGGATCTAAAATCGAAGGAATGGAAAAACAGAGCTTGGGTGAATTCAGAAGTAAGGAACCCAGATCTTTTGTTGATTTTGGCGCTGGGATTTGATGCCAGTTTTCTGGTAAGTCCTTACGATTTACATGATGAATTAATTTTTCCGGTAGATGGATCTCCATTACACTATACAATTTGTAGCGCTCCGAAGTAAATAATTCGGAGTCAATCATTAGCCTTTCTAAAAGAGACACTGAAATACTTCCTCCTGCATAGATTGCCGGTGTACCCACGTGATTCCATCTACCTCCGTACCTTTTGGCACCCTCTCCTCTTAGGTCGCAGTACTCATTTAGCGCTATTCTATAGACATTCATTGACTAGATAGCGATGCCATGTTGAAGTCGCTTGATCTCTGTCTTGAGGAGTTCTATTCCTTCCGACACATCGATCAAATCTCGAGGGATTCGGTTGTTCAGTGTGAAAAGTGGCTGCTCCATCCATCGACGGAACCCGTCTCTGCCGAAGTAATTGATTCCGGTCGCGTACAGATCAGCCAGCTGATAGAGCTTTTCAGACTGCCCGGTGTCAAATATTTCCTTGCGCTGCAGGGTCTTGGCTGAGACCCCCAATGCATCTGCCAAAGTCTCATAGTCAAGACCGGAAAGTACCTTGAAGCTTTCGAAGGAGCTTTTATTTAGGCCATTGCGGAAAGTGTCTAGCCTGGTGAGTGGCTCGTCCAAATCAGCCAAATCCAATCTTAGAATGTCTTCCACATTCATTTTTGGCTTATGGTAGAGGGCTACCGCCGGCTCGCTTACTTTGGATTTTTTCTTTGTCATAGCACTAATCGGTAATTTGTCTTTTAATATACGGTAATTTGTCTGAGTTTGATTTTAGTTTTCCAATTTTTTTCTAAAATCTAGAAGGGATATATCTCTGGCAGTGATTCGTCTAAATTTTAGATGATTGCTTGAGTGCATAAAATTAGACTTGAAACTTAATCAGCAGCATTCCAGTACGCCATCCGCTCTAGCTTTTCCACTTCGATGGAGTAGAAGCCAAATTCTTCCACGACTTTTCCTTCGATTTGGTAGATCGCCCGACCTTTGAAAGGATGCTTTTTCACCACAGGAGGGAAGTGCACCGTATCGATCCAGTCTCCGTCCCGGTCCAGAAAAGTCCCAAAGTTCATCACCTCACCCTTCACCGTTCGAGTATACTTGACCGTGACCAAATAGCCCAAAATCATCACTCGCTTGCCCAAGTACTGAGTCATTTCCCTGGCTTTGATCCCTTGAATACTTTGGTCTTTGACCAGATGAAAAGGCGAGTCCAATGGGAATTCCAGAATATCGATTTGATCTAAGATATCCTGCCGGATATCTGTCTCGTCCAAGTCTGGAACCTGAGGTGGCTTTTTGCCAAAGCTGATTTCTGCTGAGTTGGACCGAAACAGGTCCGTACTGCTCACAATCGCTTTTCGCTTATGCTGAAGAAAATGTGCCTCCCACAAGAGTTCTTGCTTGGTCTTGCCTGTAAAGCGAAAGCAAGTCATCCGAATCAGAATCAAGAGCTGCTCCAGTCCGATCTCCACCCGCGCCACGAAGTCTGCCAATCCCAGAAAAGGGCCGTTTATTCTTCGCTCAGCCAATAGCTTTTCTACAGTAGTTTTTTCAAGATATTTCATGTGAATGAAACCAAGAAACACTTTTTTTCCAGTGATTCGGGTCAGGTATTCACTCTCGTTCAGGTGGGGAGCTTGGATGTTGGCTCCGTTCATTCGGAGTTCGTGGATATAGAATTCTGTGTGATAAAATCCCCCGAAATTATTGATCACACCAACCATAAATTCCAGTGGGAAGTAGGCCTTCAGGTACAAGCTCTGATAGCTCTCCACGGCAAAGGATGCTGAGTGCCCCTTGGCAAAGGAGTAGCCTGCAAAGCTTTCGATCTGATGCCAGACTTCTTTGGCGACCTGATCCGCTCTTCCTAGCTTTTTGCAGTTTTTGAAAAATTGGTCTTTCACCCGCTGAAATTCATCCTTGGACCGGGACTTTCCGCTCATGCCGCGCCGGAGTACATCCGCTTCGGCCAGACTCAGCCCGGCAAAGTAATGCGCGACTTTGATCACGTCTTCTTGATAAACCATGATTCCGTAAGTTTCGGGCATGATATCCCACATGACCGGATGCGCTTGTTTCCTTCGTTCTTCACTGATATGACGTAGGATGTATTCCCGCATCATTCCGGATCGAGCCACACCCGGCCGGATGATGGAGCTGGCTGCGACGAGTTCGAGATAGGTATCCGCTTTCATTTTAGCCAAAAGCATCCGCATGGCAGGAGATTCTACATAGAAAGCGCCGATCGTGTGTCCGGTGCGGAGATGCTCCTTGATTTTGGGGTCTTTTTTAAACTTTTCCACTTCCCTGATATCGACCTTGACTCCTTGGTTTTGGTAGATGATTTCGAGTGCAGATTTGATATGGCCCAATCCCCGCTGACTTAGGATATCAAACTTGTGCAGTCCAATATCCTCCGCGATGTGCATGTCGATATGGGCGAGCGGAAAGCCTTTCGGTGGCATATCCGTGGCAGTGTAGTAGTGGATAGGCTTGTGTGAAATTAAAATCCCGCAGGCATGAATAGTCAGGTGCGAAGGCATGTCATGCAGTACTTGGGAGTACTTGATGATCAATTTCCCAAACTGATCGGGTTGGTAGCCCGCCTTGTCGGCATGGTGGATGAGGGACTCGATATCCGTTTTTGGAAGACCAAATACCTTTCCCAATTCCCGCAGCATAGAGTTGTATTGAAAAGTGCTGTAAGAGCCCAAAAGTGCGACATGCTCTTCTTCTTTGCCATTGTATTTTCGGAAAATATAATCGGTGACCTCATCCCGATCCGTCCAACTGAAGTCGATGTCGAAATCAGGGGGATTTTCTCGGTAGAGATTGATAAATCGCTCAAAATACAGATCCAGCTCGATCGGGTCCACATCTGTGATACCCAGGCAATAGGCCACGATACTGTTGGCACCGGAGCCCCGGCCCACGTGGTAGAAGTTGCGGTGCTGTGCAAAGCTTATGATGTCATAGTTGATCAGGAAGTAGGAGACGAAGCCCTTCTGCTGAATGAGCTCGAGTTCCTTTTCGATTCGCTGGCTGATCTCCGGGCTTAGATTGGGGTAGCGACGGATGGCTCCCTTGAAAGTTTCCTGTCGGAGAAAATCAAAGTCCTCCCAGTCCGAACCTAAGATGTCCCGACGATTTTTCACTGCTTGGAAATAGAAGGAAAACTGGCACTGTTCGAGTAGCTTTTGAGCATTGACCAGAAGATAGCTGTGACTTTCACAGCGAGCGATCAGGTCGGCATAGGAGTAAAATTGATCTGTCAGGTCGGCCTGCTCGCTTGAGGGAAGCTTGCTCAGCAGGGTATTTAGGTCCATGCTTCGCAAAAGCCGATGGGCGTTGAACTCTAGCTTGGAGCTGAAGGTAGCTGGCTGCAAAAGAACGAGCTTTTCCTTGCGTCGATACCAAGGAGAGGTGAGAAGTTTGTTGAGTTGGTTGGGATGTATACCCACAAATTCATTTTCCCGCAGGGAAAAAGCTTTCTCCGAAAAGGGGTAGATTACAAAGCTGTTTTCGAACTTAGGAGCTCTTGTTTTAAATTCCCGCTTACGAGTAAGATGCTCGGAAAGGTGCTTATTTAGCTCGAAGAAGCCCTCTTGATTTTTGGCCAGTCCGATGTATTGTTGCTGCACGCCATTCCGGAAGTCGATTCCGATTACAGGATGGATTCCGGCCTTTTGTGCAGCGCGAATAAAAGGGAACACTCCGGCTGTGCAGTTGATATCCGTGAGAGCGAGCGCATCCAATTTTTTACCCTTCGCCTCAGCGATCAGCGTTTCCACAGACATCGTCCCATATTTGAAGCTGAAGTGAGAGTGGCAGTTTAAGAACATACTGAAATACGAAGAATGAGATTCGAAATACGAGCAAGTAGAAACCTTCCTCTTGAAATTAGATCTGATGCTTTTTCAGACAAAGCATCAAAATTTAAATGTTAATTATTTTAACATTTTAATGTTTATAAATTAAACAAAAAGTATCGAATCAAGTCAAGGGTCTGCTAGGTTTTTGGTGGGAATAATGCAGGCAACTGTCAACCGAAGTCTGGAATTATTAGCTAGAGTTGATTGATTGACCAAGTGAGAAAGATTAAAAAAAGAAACCCCGAATACTTGAAGTAAACGGGGTTAGTGGGCCCACCTGGGCTCGAACCAGGGACTTTCTGATTATGAGTCAGATACTCTAACCAGCTGAGTTATAGGCCCAATACTATTTTTAAATGTTCCAGCGACCTTCTGTCCCGATGTATCGGGAGAGTCAGAAGCTCTAACGAACTGGTCCCGATCGATATCGGGAGCCCAATATTTTTATCTTGAACTTTTATTTATTTAAAGCTTCAAGTACTTGATTCAGCATTTTTCGATCGTTATCGAAATTGCCTCAAATCCATGATTAAAGCGAGCTATTGACTTTAACTCTTGGTTTTGGGATTGCAATGTTACATATTTGAAAGCATATTCACAACCATACTACTGGATGAAAAAAACACCTGATGCCGACTTTTTGATCTTTGACTTGGGCAATGTGATCATTGATATTGATTATAACCGTCCGCTATCACTTCTTCGTCAGCAACTTCCAGAAGAAAGACACTATTTGGTGGATGAATTTTATTATACAGATTTTCACAAATCTTATGAAAAAGGACAGATTAATTCTGCCATTTTCAGAGATGAAGTTAGAGCATATTTTGAAAAAAATTGGTCTGATGAGGAGGTAGATAAGCTATGGAATTCACTATTGGGCAAAATTCCTGCTGAGCGCTTGAAACTCGTTCATGAGGTGAAAAAACATTTCCAAGTGGGGGTTTTAAGTAATACAAATCTTATTCATATCCTGGCGGTTAATGATATTCTAAGTCAGGATCATGGTGTTGCCAACTTTGATCCGATTTTTGACTGGGTTTTCTTAAGCCATGAAATGGGCCTCGCCAAACCTGATGCAGCCATCTATGAAAGAATGCTTACAGATCTACGAACAGCTCCTGAGCGGGTGGTGTTTTTTGATGATTTGAAAGAAAATGTGGAGGGAGCAGCTGCACTTGGTATTCAAGCTGTACATGTGACCGGGCCGGAAGTGATTTTTGACTATTTAAAATATGTATAGTAGAAAAGAGTATCTCCGACACGGAGTTCTGTTTTTTCTTACTTTGATAGCAGCTACGCTTGCAGGAGGGGAGTGGGTCTATGGAAGGTCTGTTTTTGGCTCGGAAGAATCAGTACTTACTTGGGAGTATTTTTTTAAGTCGTTTTCTTACTCTATCCCTTTTGTAGGTATCTTACTTATCCATGAATTGGGGCATTTGTTCACCTCAATTTATCATCGTGTCAAATGCTCGCTTCCATTTTTTATCCCTGCTTGGTTTGGTTTTTTGGGAGCGCCTTCTTTGGGTACACTAGGCGCTGTCATCCGAATGAAGGGATTTGTTAATTCCCGAAAGAAATTCTTCGATATCGGGGTAGCGGGTCCATTAGCAGGCTTTGTCGTTGCATTAGGAGTCTTGTTTTATGGATTCTTGAATTTGCCTCCTGCTGATTACATCTACGAAATTCATCCCGAATATTTAGACCCCAATTTTGAAGGCTACGAAGGGGCCATTGAATTTGAATTGGGTCAAAATCTCCTTTTTTGGATGATGACTGAGACCTTAGCAGACCCTGAGCGAATGCCAGCAATGTCTGAATTAATCCATTATCCTTACCTTTTTGCGGGCTATTTGGCCCTCTTTTTCACCGCACTTAATCTACTGCCGATCGGGCAATTAGATGGCGGTCATGTTATTTTTGGACTTTTTCCCAAGCATCATGAAAAGATTTCATTGGTCGCCTTCACTGCATTTATTTTCTATGCCGGTCTTGGGGTGATTAGTCCCTATCTATCAGCTAGCGAACTCATTTTCAGAATTCCTCTTTACGTTGGGTTTCTGTTTATCTGTTATTTCAAGTCTGGCCTTTCGATTCAAAATAGGATTACCATTGCACTCAGTATTGCGGCAGTTCAGTATTTGATGGTCTTTTTCCAGCCCATACTGGAAGGCTATCAAGGTTGGCTCTTGTTTGCTTTTTTATTGGGAAGAATCATGGGGACTAGACATCCTGAAGTCTCTGGATTTAAACCTTTAGATCCCAAAAGACAATGGATTGGATGGCTGGCTATTTTGATCTTTGCCCTTTGCTTTTCTCCTCAGCCATTCATCTTCAGCTAAACAAAAAACCCAGCTAATGCCGGGTTCCTACTGATCTTGTTTAATTCATTTTAAAGCTCGCGATAGGCCATAATGCCTCCAAGAACATTACGTGCTTTCGAAAAGCCTTTTGTTTCTAAAAACTTTTTGGCATTGCCACTTCTGGCTCCGCTTCTGCAATGAATGATGATTTCCTCATCTTTTTTTCCTTCCAATTCATCAAGACGATGCGGTAGTTCTCCTAGCGGGATATTGATCGCTCCCAAGTTATCATCTTCGTATTCCCATTCTTCACGAACATCCAAAAAGATAAATTTATCTCCCTTGTCTAGTCGTTCTTTGAGTTCTTTGACTGTGATATCTTCCATATTATTTGACTAAAATTCTAAATGATTGAGGACCCGCCGAAGTCAATGCTCGAATCACATAAACTCCTGGTAGCTGGTCCGTAAAGTTAATGATTTCTTCATCAGCTCCCTGATACCGATCGGGGAAAATCTCCCGGCCAAAGGAATCGAAAATTCTCATTTCGGAATATTTACCCACCAAGTGAAGTTGGTTTTCTACAGGATTTGGATAGTAGCGTAGATTTTCGCCAGGAATCTCAGATTCTGCAAATGGTGCATTAAAGCTTATGTGTGGTCTAATCAGTAATGATCCTCTTACTTCTTCATTTTGGGCCCAGGCACCATTGACATTGTAGAAAATTTTATCTGCCTGATCATTTTCTTTGTTGAGTCCTACGTAAATGAAGTCATTGCTAAACTGTGAGAAACCTACAAAAAACTCTCCTTGAACCTGAATATTGGTATCAATAGGGAAGAAGATCAACTCCTCGCCAGCTTCTTTCAATGGGATCAGAAGTTCCTCTCTGTAAATCGGCGTCTCCTCAAGGTCCTGCCAAACCAAAATATCAATGGGCTGGTCTGCCTGATCCGGATTGGTGAAATCTATAGATATTCCAGTAAGAAAAACTGGACTGTCAACTTCATATTTGACGGCCAAAAGCCCTGAACGCTGATTGATCCCTGCAGCATAATCTGCTTGCCCCCCATCATAAGCAAAGAAATCTCGGATGGGGATGACGGATCTTACCGTATCATTGATTCGGTAATCTACTGATGCAAAAAAGGTCGTGTCTCCATTCTCTACACTAAATAAATTTTGATCCCCTGTGGTCAAATACGTTAAAATCTCAATTTCGCTTTCTGTGCTTAAAGCTGGCAATTCAGTGATAGCATTACTTTCAAAGACCCTTCTCTCTTGTGAATTAGGTACAGGATTGAAAGGTGTGTTTAGATTTACAACAGTGCTTGATTCCCCATCTAAGCGAATAGAGTATTCCATTGCACGGAAACGATCCTCCAGATTTTTAAACTCATTTGTGACTGGCAAAAGCTCTTCTGCAAGAAGGTCTTGATAAACCCCAAGCGGGACAGCCGTATAGTCCCCTAGAAAAAGTCTGCTTTCACGAGTAAGAGCCCGATCCAAATAGGATAAATCCTGAGCATCTCTATCAAAGCTTAAGAATACATAATCTAAAAGCCATGTATCGAAAGGACCAGCTAATCTGCCAAAATTGACGAATCGAAATTGGAACTTGTCATGGAGAAACTCTCCGGATACCGGTACTATTTCCTGACTGAATTCTTCGGGGTTTTTGTCTGCCCCTCCATTAATCGTCCAAACGGTATTCCAGACACTATCCGCATCTAAAAGCTGCAAAGAGAGCCGATCATTTTCGTCGGGCATTTCTGCCTGTCCTCCTGCCTGCCAAAAAAAACTGAGATAGAGGCTTTCTTGGCTCAGCTGCGCCAAATCAAAAGGTTTGGATGTCAAATAATCTCCAGCCCCTTGTTCTCTTATTTCTCTCGAATAGGGTCTACCGGTCGCATCCACGCCATCAAATACGATCACTCCTAGTGAAGGAGCATTGTTTCCCATACTGTTGCTGAAAGTACTGCCCTGAAATTCCCATTTTAAGGTGTCCATTCCCTGCGAAAAGTCATCCCAAAAAGGAAGCGAATTAGTGCTTGCCAATCGACTAGAATTGGCAGGTTGGGGATAGGACTTGTACTTCAACTTTGGTACGGGTCCAAACTCCACAAGCTGTGCCTCTACTCCCAAACTTGCTAGGGTAAAAAGTGTACACAGAACTATTTTGTGAAGAATCCGCATTCGTTTAATTTTCTTTTCTGGAAATCCAAAGATCTATGGTTTCTCCTGTTTTGACTTGGGTTTGAGCAGGAGGGGCTTGACGGAAGACATATCCCGGGGGTACGGTGTCATTTTGATAGTAAACTTTTTCACCAACTCGAAGACCTGAACCCAAAATCAAAAACTCTGCATCAATTTCATCCATCCCTGTCAGCGTAGGTACTTCCAAAATCTGATTTCCCAAACCATCTCCTACTACCAAATCGATCTTTTCTCCTTTGGGAATCTCAAAACCTTCAGCAATCGGTTGCCCCTTATATTGGAGCTCCAGAACGACATTGATCGCGATATCAGGTACGTAAATCAATTCTCCTCGTTCCAAGCCTAAGTTTGCTAATATTTCCTGTACGTTTTTGAGCTGAAGATTGACCAAATTCGGTAATTTGATCATCGGAGCATTCTGAGCGTTGAGCGTCAGATAAATTTTTCTTCCATCTTTTACTTGGTCTTCAGCTGGAGGAATTTGCTTCAATACGGCGAGGGCAGGTGCATCTACACTGTATCCAGAGTCTTGAGAGACTTCATAGTTTAAGCCTGATTTTTCAAGGATGTTTACCGCCTCATCGAATGTGTAGCCAGAAAGATCCGGTACCGAAACTGTTTCACCGTGATTAGTGTGTGTTGGCAAATAGATTTTCAGGAAAAGAAAGCCTAAAAGAATCGAGGCCGAAATAATCAAGAGTAAATGGATGAATATTTTTTTCAAGGATTGCTAAGTCTAAAATTACTGTTTGAATTAGGGTTAAAGATAAATGGGAAATTGGTAGGATGGAAATTCTTTCTTGGCAGAGCGAATTGATTGGGGTTAAAACGACAGAATATGGATTTTAAGTCTTTTACACGGAGTTTTATATCCTACTGATACCAATTTATTTAGATCGCACAAAGGCAAAAAAAAGGCCGAAATTTTAATTTCGACCTGATTTAAGGTTATTTGATGAAAACCCGCTGCATATCCTGCAGTGTAGGACTCACTATTCTAACGATGTAAAGTCCCGGAGAGAATATTTCTCGAGGGAAAGTATAGGTTTGGTTCAGCGTCTGCGGATAATCGACCTCGTGGACAATAGATCCTGTCGAAGAGATAATCTGGATCGTCACATTCTCGTAGCGCGCTAAATTGAAAGCAATGTTGAAATAAGCTGTAGCTGGATTGGGGTATATCAAAGCTCTTCCGTCAGCAGGAATTACGGGGTTTGGGTTGGCACTGAGGAAAAGCTCCAAATTATCCAAAAACACAGGGGTATTGGTTCCTTCACCTGCAGAAAGCACTGCGGCTAATCTAATTTCACTATTCCCATTTCCTGTAAAATCAGTCAGATTTACATAATTTCTCTGGAAATGCTCTCGATTGCTGATACTGGCTGTACCAGGGACTGTTGAAATTTCATCCCCTACAGCTTCAAAAACAACTTCGTACGTGTCTCCGGCATCTTTACTGGCAAGGATTTGGAAACTTGTCTCGGGTGATACATCTCCAGCTGCCATATCAAAGAATAAGGATGCTTGGGTATTTCTAGATAGATTGAATACCGGTGATCCCAACCAATAGCTTTGACCTGCTTCTGGATTTTCAACGACACTCACATTTCCAGCCTCGCCACTTGATGGAAGAGATCGCCAAGATCCTTCATCATTTTGAGGATTGAGGCTAGTCCAGGGTTCGATAGCAGTAGCAAAATTGAAGTTTTGTCTCCATGGAACAGGAGTTACTTCATTGTCTTCAATGATATACCGTTCTAGTGTACTTTCGTTTCCTTCGTTTTGGTCAAAGTTTGGAAAAAGTATTTCATAGTTTAGGCGATTCTTTCCACTTCCTGTACTATTTCCACCTGTCAAAGTGAAAGTTTCTCCAGGAGCAACGGGATCTCCGCTCGCTAAGAATCCTTGAGGGGAACTTCCATTTACACTTTTTACAAACACAAAGTTGGAAATTGGAAGGTTTCCAATATTGGTTACCTGAAGACTTTCATTTTGATATCTTCCATCTGAGATAGGGTTGGGGTTGATCAATTCCTCCATTTCTAGGGAATACCTAAACTCTTCCTGTTCCAGAATCCGGATATTTTTTAAGTAGACATTATTTCCGAATGCATTGACGGCAATAAATGCTATTCGTATTTTTCCTAGATCAGCAAATGGACTTAAGTTTACCAGTTCAGTTCTAAACTGAGATGAGTTTGTCGGGATAAATTCATTCAAGGTAGCTGCGGAGGTTGCCAATGACGCCCCGGATTTTTCATAGGTAGCATTTGCTATTTCAAAGGTATTTCCACAGTCGGTTGACACAGCCACAATCAAGTCGTCTTGGAAGCCTTGCTGATTGTAAGGAGCATGGGCCATTTCAAAAACTAGTTGAGCGTTTGGAGTATTACTCAAATCAATAACCGGAGAAATGAAGTAATCCAGTTCACCTGGAGCGTCATATTCATAGTTTCGAATAAATAATAGGTCTTCTTCCTCACCTGATATCGTTAAACTTGTTTGCTCCCAAGTAAACCCACCATCACCATTTTGGATAGTCCAAGAAGAAGGGATATTTCCCAAGTCTAATGATAGCGGAAGTGTCACAGCTTCTTGCACCACTGGGTTTGATCGGGCTATGTTGTTTTCTATATTTTCGTCTGAGTTATTGTTGACCGCGACGATTTCGAATTCGACCTCATTTTCACCTTCTTGAAGTTCGAAGCTATCAAAAGTAACGATGTCACTTTCACCCGTTGAAAGGTTTAAGGTAAAGGTCCTGTTTTGGACTTGCTGCCCATTCACTTGGAGAGTGATTCTTGCAGAGGTAATTGTGTTTTGCCCAGCATTTAGAACCTCTATTTGAGGAATGACAAGTGCATCACAGGCAAAGTCACCGGGCTCGATTAGGCGAGAAATAGCAAGGTCACGATCGAATAATTCTGGATCCTGCGTCGCACGATTATTTACAAGAGTATTTCTTCTGGGACTATTTGCCAATACTGCATTGAATCGTTCTACTTGACCTTGGGTAAAAAGATTCATACAAGCATCAGGAGTATAGTCCATGTAATTTTGGATCATATCCTGAGAATCGCAGCTGAATCTAGAAGGGTTTGCATTACAAGTAGAATTGGAATTGTCTTGCAAAGGAGTGTCTTCAACAAAATCATCCACACCACAACCTCCGTCGCCCCAAATATGTCTCAAACCGAAATAATGACCTACTTCGTGTGTGGCAGTCCGACCAAGGGATGCATTAATGGCATTTCCACCTGAGCCAAAAAACCGATAATCCACTGTGACTCCATCTGTGATAGCCGGAGCTGGTGAGAAATTTAATCCCGGAAGGTCAGAAACAGGAAATGAAGCATAACCGATAAAGGGTGATGTGAGGGGAAGTACCCAGATATTGAGATATTCTTCTGGATTCCATTGTGAAAGCTGGCCAATTAAGGTTGCATCCTCCGGCAAATAGGAATTATTAGGTCCTTGTACTCTGACCACCCCATTGGTTGGTAAGCCGTTTGGATCTTGTTTAGCTAGTACAAATTCAATATTCGCATCTGCTGCAACCGGTAAAAACTGTGCTGGAGTTTGGTTTGCGTCTGGATTTAATCTTCTGAAATCTTCATTTAAGATTCTGATTTGGGCCTCAATTTGAGAAAATGGAATATTACTTCCTTGACCAATTTCGGTTCCATTATGAATGACGTGAACAACTACTGGGATTAATCGACGTTCTTCCTGGGTTTTAGCTAAAATTTGAGGTTGGTTGCGTTGAGCTTCTATTTTTTGGTCAATCCAGTCTTCAAAAAAATCACGAGTACCGAAATAGCCCATTTCCTTAACCAATAATTCTTCTAAAGCGCTGTGTCCGCATTTTTCGTTGTGCTGGTGTGAAGATTTAGAGCCATTTGCTCCAAACTGATCCAATGGGCTAATAGTAAATTGTTGACCAAACGAAGCTCTAGCCAAAAAAACTAATGAAGCTACTAAGAGCAGATTTGACCAAATCTTAAAAAGAGACCTCCTCATGAAAGTGTACTTAAGCTGTCGTCAAATTCACAGCTTCCACTCGAACGATTTCGGGAATGGCTCGCTTGATTGCTTCTTCTACTCCAGCTTTAAGTGTCATAGATGACATAGGGCAAGAACTGCAAGATCCTGTCATTTCAATCTTGAGCACCATATCATCTGTAAGCTCTACGATACGAACATTCCCCCCATCGGCTTCCAAATATGGTCTGATGGCATCAAGCGCAAATTCAATTTGTTCTCTTAACTCTGGTTGCATTATTTATGCTTTAATTTCTACGATTTCAGTTTTTTTCTTTTCAGCATTTCTGATGGCTACTTGACGGGCTACAGACTCTGCTAACTCTTTGTACGCTTTCTGAGTAATTCCGTTTTTCAATACTGCAGGATAGCCTGTATCTCCACTTTCACGAATACTCTGTACGATAGGGATTTCACCTAAGAATTCCACTTGATATTTTTCAGCTAATTTTTTACCTCCTTCTTTTCCAAATAGGTAATATTTGTTGTCAGGGAGTTCTTCAGGTGTAAAGTAAGCCATATTTTCAATAACACCTAAAACAGGTACATTTATTTGTGGCTGTTTGAACATCGTTAATCCCTTCGTAGCATCCGCTAATGCAACTTTTTGAGGAGTAGTGACGATCACTGCTCCAGTCACAGGGACAGTTTGTACCATGGTCAAATGTATATCGGAGGTCCCCGGAGGAAGGTCAATTAATAAATAATCCAATTCACCCCATTCTACATCTGAAATAAACTGTCTTAGTGCAGAACTTGCCATAGGGCCTCTCCATACCACTGCAGAATCAGCCGGGGTCAGAAAACCAATGGAGATTAGCTTGACTCCGTATTGTTCGATCGGAAGAATTACATTTTTGTCTCCGACTTTTTTCACCGAAGGCTGCTCACCTTCTACATTGAACATGGTCGGAATCGATGGTCCTGAAATATCAGCATCGATCAAGCCTACTTTTGCGCCGGATTCGGCGAGTGCAACAGCCAAATTAGAAGCGGTAGTAGATTTTCCTACTCCTCCTTTGCCGGAAGCAATGGCTATGATGTTTTTCACATCAGGCAAAATTGGGGTTGCTTCGCGTACAGTAGTGACTTGGGAGGTCATGTGGATATCCCACTCAAAATCTTGTCCAAAATCTTCTTCCAATGCCTCAATACAGTTGTTTTTGATCACTTCTTTGAGAGGACAGGCTGGAGTAGTTAATACGACACTGAAACTTACTTTTTTGCCTTCAATATGAATTTTTTGAATCATTCCTAGACTCACCAAGTCGCGCTTGAGGTCAGGATCTTCTACTCGTGAAAGACTTTTTAATATGGCTTCTTTAGAAAGTTGCATTGTGGAAAATTTTGTCGCAAGATAGTTTCAATTAATGGCTTTGGGAAGCTTTATGATAGAATCGCAGTTGATAAACTACGATGTTTCCCAATTAGTTCTCAGAAAAGGCCATCAATTCCAAGCACTGGATTAACTTTGTCAATCTAGATATATGGGAATTAGCAAGCATACCACCGATAAGGTCAAGGACAGAATGGACATCGAGGAGGTGATCTCTGATTATGTCCCACTTAAGCGCAAAGGTCAGAATCTCTGGGCCTGCTGTCCTTTCCATGGTGAAAAGACCCCGTCTTTTTCGGTTTCACCTGCCAAGCAAATCTACAAATGCTTTGGATGTGGGAAGGCTGGTGACCCTATCCAATTTATCATGGATATTGAAGGCTTAGGTTTTCAGGAGGCTATTAGGCATTTGGCTGGGAAATATGGTATCGAAGTAGAGGAGGAGGAAGCTCAGACACCAGAGCAGGAGCAGGCCCAAAGTGAAAGAGAAAGCTTACTGATTGCACTCGGTTTTGCCCGGGACTTTTTTGTCAAAAATCTGGAAACTGCAGAAGGCCGATCCATCGGGCTGAGTTACTTCAAGGAGCGAGGTTTTGGACCTGAGATTATCCAAAAGTTTGATTTAGGCTACGCATTGGATGGATGGGATAGTCTTCTGAATGCAGCTAAAAAAGCTGGTTTTCAGGAAGATATTTTATTGAAAGCTGGTCTGATACTCGAAAAGGACGGGGATCCATCCCGCAGATATGATCGTTTCCGTAATCGAGTCACTTTCACTATTCACAATATCAGCGGAAAGCCGATCGCTTTCGGAGCCAGAATTCTGACCAAGGATAAAAATCAGCCCAAATACATCAATTCGCCCGAAACGCCTGTCTACCACAAAAGCGATGTGCTTTATGGCATGTTTCAGGCTAAGAAATCCATCAGGGAAAAAGACAATTGCTTTTTGGTGGAGGGATATACAGATGTGATATCGATGCATCTTTCGGGAATCGAAAATGTCGTGGCTTCATCAGGTACATCCCTCACCGAAGGTCAAATAAAACTGATCAAACGCTTCACCGATCAGGTTACCGTATTGTATGATGGGGATGCCGCCGGTATTAAAGCTTCACTCCGCGGTATAGATTTACTTTTGGAAGGTGGTTTGATTGTCAAGGCTGTCGTTTTTCCGGATGGAGAAGATCCGGATAGCTACTCTCGAAAGGTAGGATCTCAGGCATTTCAAGATTACCTGGCTGCAAACGCCAAAGACTTTATCGGTTTCAAGATCAACTTGTATAGAGATGAATACGAGCGGGATCCAATCCGTAAGGCAGAGGTGATTCGGGAGGTAGTTCAAAGTATTGCCAAAATACCAGATCCGATCATCCGATCAGTTTACTCTAAAGAAGCTGCCTCGCTTTTGGATATTGAGGAAGGAATCATCTATGCAGAGGTCAATAAAATCCTGCTCAAGGTACAACGGGATTATCATCGAAAATCAGAAGAAGTAGCGCAACAGCAAGCTGCGGTTGAAGACTTGCTTCCAGTAGAGCAGGAGGCTTTTTCGGTTTCTGAGGCTCTCCAAATCCAAGAAAGGGAGTTGATTCGTCTTCTATTGAATTATGGACTAAAAGAACTCGATGGGGAATCATTGAATCTTTGCCAGTATCTGCTCGCTGAAACAGAAGATCTGACCATCCACCACCCGCTTTATGCTAAAATTTTGGACCTTTTCAGACAAAATTTAGTAAATGGTCAGGTAGTGGATTCGGATTATTTCTTGACCTTGGGTGATGTAGAAATTCGAAATGAAGTCATCGATTTGATCACTCCACGCAGAGAAGCATCGGTGCATTGGACTGATAAATTCCAGATTTTTATACCAAAAGAAGAAGATGATCTTACATTGACGAGTTACAAGTCCATCCTGAGGCATAAACGGAAGTTTGTCCTGAAAATGATGGACGAGGCACTACAGAAAATTAAAAATGCTCACTCGGAGCAGTACACAGACGAGCAAATTACTGAGCTTCAGGAGATTTATATGGGATTGAAGCAAGTACATATACAGATTGACCGGGAACTGGGGATAGTTATTGGGTAAACCAAACTTTCTATGGCAATGGTCTGTTTTAGAATCGAAAGGACGTAAATTTGTCCACTCATTTACTCAAAAAATTATCCGTGGAAAATTATCAATTGGACTCCATTGAGGAAGCCATCGAAGACATAAAAGATGGAAAGGTCATTATCGTAGTAGATGATGAGGACCGTGAAAACGAAGGTGATTTCGTATGCGCTGCAGAAAAAGTCACCCCTGAAATCATCAACTTCATGGCAAAGCATGGCCGTGGTCTTATCTGCGCGCCTCTGGTGGAGGATCGTTGTGAGAAACTTGGCCTAGAGCTCATGGTTGGTCATAATACAGCAGCCTTTGAGACACCTTTTACCGTTTCAGTCGATTTGATTGGGCATGGATGTACCACAGGTATTTCAGCATCGGACCGGGCAAAAACCATTCAGGCATTGGTGGATGATGCGATTGATCCTAGTGAATTAGGGAAGCCGGGACATATTTTTCCACTGAAAGCCAAGCGAGGCGGAGTACTTCGCCGCGCTGGACATACTGAGGCAGCCATCGATTTTGCACGTTTGGCAGGTCTCAAGCCAGCGGGTGTACTAGTGGAGATCATGAATGAGGATGGTACCATGGCTAGACTGCCTGATTTGGTCGAGGTTGCTAAGCAATTTGATTTGAAATTAGTATCGATTAAGGATTTGATTGCGTATCGAATCAAACATGAATCCCTGATTAAGCGAGAAATTGGGGTTGAAATGCCTACCACGTGGGGAAATTTTGATTTGATTGCATTTAGACAAACTAATACCCAAGAAATCCATCTTGCTCTAATCAAAGGAACTTGGACTAAGGATGAGCCAATCATGGTTAGAGTGCATTCTTCCTGCGTGACGGGCGATATATTTGGAAGTTGTAGATGTGATTGTGGTCCTCAACTTCACGCAGCTATGGAAATGGTAGAAAAAGAAGGAAAGGGGCTCATTCTCTACATGAACCAAGAAGGTCGTGGTATCGGTTTGATCAATAAGCTGAAAGCCTACAAGCTTCAGGAGGAAGGCATGGACACTGTGCAGGCCAACTTAGCATTGGGTCTCCCTATGGACAGCAGGGATTATGGAGTAGGTGCTCAGATTCTCAGAGACTTGGGTGTGGGTAAAATCCGATTGATTTCAAATAATCCGCAAAAACGAGTAGGTCTGATTGGATATGGTTTGGAGATTGTGGAGCAGGTGCCCATCGAAATCGCTCCAAATCCTCACAATGAGAATTATTTGAGGACCAAACGTGACAAAATGGGACACAATATTCTCAAGTAGTTCAAAAAATTCTTTGAGAAAGATCATAAACTGAACACGATCAAAATCGTATCTTAAGATATGAATAAGATAATTAAATCATATATCCTTACTCTAGCACTCATGCTTATGAGTGGTAGCTTACTGATTGCTCAAAATCAATTTCCCTCCCAGATTTGGCATAAAGGAAATATTCATACTACCGATGGTCAAGTCTATTCAGGCTTGGTGAAATATGATTTGGATAATAATCTAGTGCAGTTGCAAGTAGAGACCATCGCGACTTTCACAGCTTCCAATGTGACTTATTTTGAAATCTTGGATGATATCTACGGTGGACTTCGAAAATTTTACAGCCTTCCATATTCACTGAATGGCGACTATGAGACGCCTATCTTCTTTGAGGTGCTTACTGAAGGAGAGGAAATCGCACTCTTATGTAGAGAATATATTGCCACGGACTCAAGAAATATGAATGCCTGGGGACCCGTGGGAATGAATCCATTCTGGGGACCTCAAAACATGATTGGTTATCGCTTAGCCTTCAATTATTATTTTTTCAAAGACAATCAAATCCAACGTTACAGCATGAAGAAAAAGGATCTTTTTGCGATGCTCCCAGGTCATGACGATGAAATAAGTCTTTTCATGAGAAAAAATCGTCTGGAGCACGATAAGCGAGGAGATTTGCTCCGAATAGCTGCTTATTACAACGAATTGAACAAAAACTAATGTCAAGACCGCTTATTCTCGTCTCAAATGACGATGGAATTACCTCAAAGGGGATTCGAGTTCTCGTATCAGTAATGAAAAAATTGGGTGAAGTGGTAGTTGTCGCGCCAGATAGCCCTCAATCTGGAATGGGACATGCCATCACAATTGGAGAAACTCTGCGTCTCTATGAGGAGGAGATTTTTGAAGGTGTAAAAGCATACAGTGCCAGTGGAACTCCTGCCGATTGTGTCAAGCTCGCTAAACATTATGTGCTAAAGGATCGAACTCCGGATTTGGTTGTCAGTGGGATCAATCACGGCTCCAACACTTCCATCTCAGTGCTATACTCTGGCACGATGTCGGCTGCTATCGAAGGAGCATTGGAAGGGTATCCCTCCATTGGTTTTTCCCTTTGCGATTATTCATCCAAAGCAGACTTTTCGCATGTGGAGGCCTGGGTTGAGAAAATTGCTTCTCAGGTATTAGAGAGAGGTATATCAAAAGGTGTTGCTTTGAATGTGAACTTTCCTCCAAAGCAAAATGAAGAAATCAAGGGTATCAAGCTTTGTAGACAGGCTGATGCAAAGTGGCAAGAGGAGTTCTCGGAGCGTTTCGATCCTAATGGAAGAAAGTATTTCTGGATGGCAGGTAATTTTGTGAATTTTGACAAAGGAGAAGATAATGATGAATGGGCTATTGCCAATAATTATGTTTCGATAGTTCCTTGTCAATATGATTTGACAGCCCATCATGCCATCAGTAGAATGAACAAAGATTGGGACTGGGAATATTTAAAAAAGTAAAGTCCGTTATAATTAAATCCTATAAATGAGATTTTTGCTCTAGCTGAAAAAAGAATTTCACATTTATTGGATATCAGTATCTTTGAAAGCAAAATCCATTGTTTGTGAGTTATACGGTTTACAAAAAACTCCTATCTCTTTGTTTTCTGGTCTTTGCGAGCATCCCACTTGGACTGGCCCAGCAAGTTAATGTCGATAGTTTAAGAAATCTTTTGCCTTCTCTCAATTCAGAGAGCCGAGTTGATGTGCTTAATCAATTGGGTTCGGAGCTCCGGGAGCGGTCACAGCAAGAGGCTATGGACTATTCCTTTGAGGCAGATTCGATTGCAAAGGAAATCCAATATTTATCAGGAGAAGCTAGAGCCAAAGAAAATATAGGATGGATAAATTATCGTCGTGGAAAATGGCAAACTGCTTTTGAATATTCCGAAACTGCTTTTGGTCTTGCCACTCAAATCAACGATTCGCTCCAGATTGCCAGGATTCTAAATAACATTGGTGCTCTTTACTTCGAGCAGCAAAATTTCAAAATGGCCCTGCTCCAATTTCAAAATGCCTATGACGCAGTAGAGGGCAAGGATGATCTTTACACACAGATTAGGAGCTTAAACAATCTGGCTTATATCCATAGTCAATTAGGTAACTATGACTCAGCTTTGCTTTTTGCAAAAAAGGCTATAAACATCAATGAAGCCTCTGGATCGCCTTATCTCACATCTTTTTCTAACCGGGTGATAGGGGATGTCTACCTTTCCCAAGGATACCTAGACAGTGCTGCAATCATTTTTGAGAATTCATTAGATATGGCACGCAGACAGGGTTTGAGTACGACTCTAGCAAGTGTCATGCATAGGCTGGGAGATACGTATTTGCGTAAAGGGGAACTAGACAAAGCGGAATCAATCCTACTAGAGGGAGTTGAAGTTTCAAAAGCTAATAATTTCAGGGATGAGCTAGCCAAGTCTCATAAATATTTGGCAGAGCTCTATGAGCAAAAAGGGAATTTAAGAATGTCATTGCAGCATCTTAATTCCTATGTAAGTATCAATGATTCGCTTACCAATAAAATGAATCAAGATCGGATTTCATTGATGCAAGGGATGTTTCAGGACAATCTTGAAAAATCAGAAGTGGAGTTGCTAAAAGCTCAAAATCAAAATCAGGCGGACAGGCTTGCCTTTATCAATCGGATCGTTTGGATCATGAGTATTGCAGCCATAATTGTGTTGGTTCTTGGTTTTTGGGTGGTAAAGTTCAATTTGGATATACGTAAAATCAATGCAGACTTAGTAGCTCAGCAGCAAAAGATAGCCTCCCAAAATGCTGACCTGGAAAGGAAATCAGAACAGCTTCAAACGATCAATGAAACAAAAAATAAGTTGTTTTCTATATTAAGTCATGATTTGAAAGGGCCTATTGCCTCCGTGAAGGGCTTGATCGATATGACAATGGGTGGTAATATTTCTCAGGAAGAATTTTTTGAAATATTAAACACCTTAAAAAAGGATGTAGACTCTGTACATTTCACACTTTCCAATACATTGAACTGGTCGCTTTCACAGATGGAAGGGTTTAAGTTAAATCCAGTCAAAGTGAACCTTAACTCACTATTCAAAAATACAAACCACTTACTTTCTAGACAGATACAATCCAAGTCCTTACATATCAAAAATGAACTTCCTGAAGATCTTGACTTGATGATTGATCAGGATTTGATTGAAGTTGTGATGAGGAATATCTTAAGCAACGCGATCAAATATTCCCCAGAAAATGGAGTGATTCGTTCTTTCATCATGGAAAATCAAAGCTCGCTAATTTGGTGTGTAGAAGATGAAGGAAAAGGAGTGAACCCTGAGCAAATCAGTCAGATTTTGAGGGAGGACTATTCAATAACCCAATCCAAGCCCGGTACTCAAAAAGAGAAGGGGTCTGGTTTAGGACTACAGGTTTGTAAAGAATTTGTGAGGATGGTGGACGGAAATCTTTCTATTGAAAACATCTCTGGCAAAGGTGCCCGGGTATGTGTTCATTTTCCTGCCTCACTTTTAATTAGTGAGACGAATTCGGTTTATAGCTAAAAAGGCTTTCGGGTTAATTTTTTCCGAAAGAATTCCCAATTCTACCATTTTCTCCATCGCAAGATTTAAGGTATTGGTATCAATAATTGATTCAGTTTCCCACTCGGTTTGTAGGAGCCATTCAGAGACTTGTTCTTTGTCCAAATGATATAAACTGGAGATTTCTTCTGCTAAATCGGGGGCTTTTTGTAGGGAATTGGATAGCTGGTAGACTTGGTCCCGTAGGTCAAATATCAAATCTCCAAACTGGTCAATGACTTCCTGCCTGCAAATTATTCCAAAACAAGGCCACGGACTGGGCACTTCTCCGATTCTTCTAAGTTGACCGGACTGTACCCAAGGCATGGTTGTGTATTTTTCCCAAAGAAATATCGCATCGGGATCTGATTCGTATCGACTCAGTGCCCCATCAAGGTTATCTACTATCTCAAATTGCAAATCTTTGGGATTCCAATTTTCCCGTTTCGCCAACACGTAGGCCATAAGGTTTGACCCTGAACCGAGTCGGCTAATATAAAATTTAGGATTTTGAATATCCTGAAGGTTTTTATACTTGCTTTGGCTTCCAACGTGGATTCCCCAGATAAGGGGAGATTTGACATGAAAGCCTATCAATTTGGACGGGTTTCCTTGTTCATGATCTTTCAGGAAACTTTCCGTAAGTACGATCGCAAGATCTGTTTCTCCGTTTCGAAGGGCCTTATTCATCTGTCCGGAGCCACGAGACTCATCTATCCACTCCAATCGGACCTGCCTTTCAAGGAAGGGTTGCTGATTTACGATTTTTCTCCAAGGAAGATTGAAATGCTCGGGTACACCTGTAATCCGAATGATGCTTTCTTTAGTCATGAATAGCCTTCTTGTCTGTAATCAGAAGATTGGAAAATCCGGCCAAAATTAACATAGTTCCCGCCAAAAGCATGGTATTGATCACAGCTTCTCCAAAGAAGAATTTGTAGAGGAAATTCACCCCGCCTAAAGCGGCTATGATCTGCGGGATGACAATAAACATATTGAAAATCCCCATGTATACTCCCATTTTTCGTGGGTTGACAGAACTGGAAAGCATGGCGTAAGGCATGGAAAGGATACTTGCCCAAGCTATTCCCACCAGAGAAAAGCTAATATGAAGCATCCATGGCTCTGAAATAAAATAAATCAGAATAAACCCCATCCCGCCTGCTATCAGGCTGCCTAGGTGAAGCAAGCGGCGATTTATCCTGATTCTACTGGCCACAAAAGCCAAAATCAAAGCATAAATCATAGAAACCAATCCATAGGTTCCCAGATAGTTTCCTACGCTGTCAGCAGCATCATTGTAAGCTGCTGAGGTAGTGTCTGTCGCACCAAAAACATGCTCTGTGATAGCAGGAGTAGCAAAGCTCCACATCGTGAAAAAAGCAAACCATGAAAAAAACTGTACGACTCCCAGCTTTTTCATTACAGAAGGCATTCCGGCGATATTTTTAAATATTTCCTTTACACCAGCCATAAAACCGCTACTGTCAGCTTTTTCCTTTTCAAATTCCTCCATATTCTCAGGAGGATATTCTTCCGTAGTCAGAATGGTATATAAAATGGAAGTGAAAAGTACCAATGCACCAATTCCGAAAGCATATTTTACAGAATCAGGGACCACTCCCTCAGGTGCAGTATTTGGAACACCTAGTTGGGTCATCATCCAGGGAAGATTGGAAGCTACCCATGTTCCGATTCCAATAATCAATGTTTGGACAACGAACCCATACGATCGCTGAGAGTCAGGGAGCTTATCAGCAACAAGCGCTCGGAAAGGCTCCATACTGATATTGATAGAAGCATCCAAGATCCAAAGTGCACCTGCTGCCATCCAAAGTGCAGATGAATAAGGCGCAAAGAAAAGTGCCACGGTACTGAGCACAGCTCCGATGAAAAAGAAAGGTTTTCTTCTTCCAAATTTCGGATGCCAAGTTCGATCACTTAAATAGCCAACGATAGGCTGCACCAATAAACCAGTCAAAGGAGCGGCAATCCAAAGAAAAGGAATGGTGTCCTTATCAGCCCCAAGAGTTTGAAATATGCGGGACATAAACCCGCCCTGGAGGGCAAAGCCAAATTGGATGCCCAAAAATCCGAAACTCATGTTCCAGATTTGCCAGAAACTTAGGCGTTTTTTTTGTTCGGTCATGCTGGGTTTATTTTTGAATCAAAAAAGTCCTGAGATTTTTATTTCCTCTTTATCGTTTTTGATTTTAATGGTCTTGAGATTTTTGATTTCGTGGTACGGGTGTTCTTGCTCCGGTAAAGGGTCAAACTCAGTCAGCTTACCAATAAAGGCAAAGTCTTTTTCTTCGACCTTGTGAGACTTTTCATTTACGGTGACCGTTACCAACTGAAATCCATGGAAGTAGAATTCAATTTCTGAATAAGCTGAACCTAAGTTTCCACTTGGCTTTCCGAGGATCAATTCCATTTTCTCTGGATCATAGCTCATTTTTCTTTCTGAAAATTCACCGCTTTGATAGTTGGTAGAAAGCCCGTCATCTTCATAGTGAATAAACTCACTTCCCAATCCACCTTTGTAAACATGTACCCTTAGCACCCCATCATTAATTTGACTGGTATTTGACACTACATTTTGCATCATGAAAATACTTCCGGCTTTTACTAAGACTGGGAGGTAATTTAAAGGGCAGTCGAGATATATTTCTTTCTTTCCAGCGTAAAATTCGTCGGTATATAGATAGTACCAATCATCTTCGGGGAGATAAACTTTAGTGATCTCTTTGGTACTTTCTACAGGTGCCACCAAGAATGTATCACAGAATAGGTATTCGTTTTCGTATGCCGAATGATATACTTTTTGATCAAGTGGGTAATCGATAGCGAGACTTGCACATATGGGTAAACCCGTTTGAGTGCTAGAATAGAATTTGGAGTAAATCGTAGGCAATAAAGCATATCGAAGCTTCATGTAATTCCTTGATATCTCTTCCACCTCTTCGCCAAAAGCCCAAGGTTCAGCATCGTTACTATTGATCATGGAATGAGCTCGATAGAAAGGAGAGAATGCACCTATACTCATCCATCTTGCGAATAAAGATTTACTGGCTTCTCCTGCAAAACCTCCCACATCATATCCTGCAAATGATACCCCGCTAATTCCTAGGCTATTCACCAATCGAACTCCGGCGAGCATGTGTTCTTCACTTGCGACATTATCACCAGTCCAAGCAGCTGCATAGCGCTGTATTCCGGCAAATCCAGAGCGAGTCAAGATAAAAGGTCTTTCTTCTGGGGAATTAAACTTTGAGCCTTCTTGTGCACTTCGAGCCATCTGCATCCCGTAGATATTTCTTGCCTTCCGGTGGGAAGCTCCTTCACCTTCAAAATCAAATTCAATCAGATTTGGAGTAAATTGACCCCAAGAAGCTGGCTCATTCATATCAGTCCAGAAGCCATCCACTCCGGCATCAGTGTAAAAAGCCATTTTCTCTGCCCACCATTCCCTGGTTTTACTTTTGGTAAAATCAGGGAAAGCGCACCAGCCCGGCCATACTTGACCTTGGTACTCGGCCCCATCCGGGTATTTGACAAAAAGGTCTTTCGACTGGCCCTCCTGATAGGGGAGATAGTTTTCTTCGGCTTTGATTCCGGGATCCATGATGACAATCACTCGGAAACCAAGACTTTTGAGGTGCTTGATGAGACTTTTAGGATCAGGAAATTTTTCTCCATCAAATGTAAAAACCTTATAAGCTTCCATGTGATGGATGTCAAGGTAGATCACATCTGCGGGCATGTCCTTGTCTCGGAAGGTTTTTGCCAAAGTCAATACTTCAGAATCAGGGTAATAGCTATATCTACACTGCTGAAAGCCCAAAGACCAAATCGGCGGAAGTTCCATTCGACCTGTGAGATTGGTAAATTCTGAAATGATCCCTGATACTGATGCTTGGTGGATGAAGTAATAATCCATGTCTCCATCTTCAGCACCAAAGTACATGAAGCGATTGGTGCTTGCCCCAAAATTGAAAACGGACTTGTGCGTATTATCAAAGAAGATTCCGTATTGACCTTTGGAATGAATTCCTACATAGAAAGGGATACTCATGTAAAGTGGATCATCTCCCACACCATAAGCGAAGTAATCCGTATTCCAATTGGTGAAGGCTTTACCGCTTCGATCCAGACCCCCCGTTTTTTCTCCTAAGCCAATGAATCGCTCGCCTTCTTGTACTTTCTTATAGCAATTCACCTCAGTACCTATCCAAGCTGTCCCCAAAGTATCATCCTCATTGAGGAGATGTCCTTGGCTGTCATAAAATTTTATTACTCCATTGACTTTATTTAGCTGGACCTTTAGGGTTTCAGTTTTGAGATATAGATATTTTTCTTCCTCATCTAAATCAAAAGCATAAAATGGGTCGCTTTTGATCACGGAATAAGGGTTCTCTTCAAAGGATTCAGATTGGCTAATTTGAATTCTAGCGATTGCTTCTTTGGAAAAAGTAATGCGGAAGAATCCTCGCTGAAAACTCCCTTTTATTCCTTCTTCGATTTGCTCCCAAGAAATTACAGAACCACATCCATGGTGTTTGGAAGAAGAACTGAAGATTTGTTTTTGAGTTTGCTCTTGTTGCATGTACGGTAATTGACTGATTCTGCTAAAACGCTAATTTATAAACCTTACCGATAGGAAAAATGAAATCAAAGAAGTGGCAAAGAGGCGTTTAAACTCGATCAAGTTGGAAATGCTGCATAACGATTAAAATATCCCTATTCAATCGATTGCACATTTTTTTCTAAAATTTTTAAAAAAAAATCAGCGAACAGATGATTTTCGGATTAAAAGTTCGGTAGGAAGTGTAATCGACTCTTTTATATCTTCTGGATTGATCTTTTTCTCAATTAAGTCAAGAAGTAATTGGGTAGCTTTTGCACCCATTTGAAACCCAGGTTGAGCTACAGAAGAAAGCCCTGGATCAATCATCGAACAAAACTGCCAATTCGAAAAGCCTACCACGCCTATGTCCTCAGGTACTCTCAATCCCAAATCTTTGCAGGCCAACATCGCTCCGACTGCGGCCATATCATTGTTTCCAAAAAAAGCATCGGGTCGTTCTTCCATCGATTCAAGCAGCTGCCTGGTTGTTTTCCTGCTTTCATCATCAGTTCCGAGTGGGCATTCTACAATAAGTGCATCATTGATTTCAATTCCATTTGCTACCAATGCATCCTTATATCCTCGTATTCTTTCGCTGCTAATGGTCAGGTTTTTTGGTCCCGATAGGTGGACAATACGTTTGTATCCTTGTTGAATCAGGTGACTGACTGCATCAAATGCCCCCTTATAATCATCCACAGTGACATTGACAGCATGGGGTATTTGCGGTACTCGATCAAAAAATACAATGGGATAGCCTTGATCCAATAACTTAGAAAAGTGCTCAAAATCCTCTGTTTCTTTTGAATGGCTGACTAAAAATCCATCGATTTGATTGGATAGCATGGTGTCAATGCTGGATTTTTCCCGGTCCAGTTTTTCATTGGTTTGGGTCAGAATCACATTGTACCCTCTAGAATTGGCCTCCTCTTCAATTCCGGAAATCACTGTTGAAAAGAAAAAATGAACCACCTCAGGAATTATAACTCCTATCGTAAAAGAGCGGCTCTTTCGAAGGGATAGGGCAATGGCATTGGGTCGGTAGTTAAGCTTTTCTGCAAGCTCCTTGACCTTTCGCTTGGTTTCGTCACTGATCCCGGGATAATCTTTCAATGCTCTCGAAACCGTGGAAGAGGAAACATTCAGTTCCCGAGCGATATCCTTGATGGTAGCTTGTCCTATTTTCATAAATTATATTATTCCGAGAATCTAAGTTAAAACAAAATCGGACTTAAATGAATAAGTCCAAAAAAGGTTTTACACTCTAATCTTTGAATTTTCTCAATTCCACCAAACTTTAATTCAAAAAATTGAGGATTATGCAAACGTTAACGCAACCGATTGCATCGAAAATAGTCCCAATATTTTTTCAAAACCTATTGCTTTGTGTATAGCCTAAAATTATATTTTCATAAGATTATCTAGATCGGACTTGGTCTGAGAAGCTTAGAGAGGATTCTAAATTGTACTTTTCCAAGTCTGCGGTAAAATCGAAACCAAAATCAATTAACAATTCCAATTACTATGAAAATTTTAAAAAAACTAGGTTGGATGGTTGCAGTAATTCCTGCGATGTGGGCTTGTGAAAACTATGAAATGCCCCCCATTATTCCACAAACTGGTTCAACTTTGTCAAGCCCAAGTTCTGGCACTAGTCTAACCTTGAGTGTTGATAATCCAGAAGAGTTGATTCCTTTTACTGTTACTGCCGCAGACTTCGGTATGACAGGTTCTGTGACTTACGAACTGGAGATGGATCTAGCAGGATCTAATTTTGCAAATCCAGTTTCCCTAGGTTCTTCGACTTCAAATATCATTGAAGTAATGGCGCAAGACCTAAACGATGAAGTGCTTGCAAAAGGAGCTATGTTCGATACACCTACTGAGGTGGATTTTCGGGTAAAAGCTTCAATTTCACAGCCATTATCACCAATTTTTGGTGAGTCTGTAAGACTTACCGTGACCCCTTATAATGCTGATGTCGCATTTCCAGTAATGTACGTTCCTGGTGACTATCAAGGATGGAATCCAGAAAACGAAATGACGGTACTGAAGTCAGTTAACTTTGACAATGTGTTTGAAGGGTATGTACATATTCTACCTGGTGGTACTGGGGAGTTCAAGGTCAATGAAACCAATAGCTGGGATGTGAATTATGGAGATAACGGTGCAGACGGCACACTTGATCAAGATGGAGAAAATATCAAAGTGACCGAATTCGGTACTTACCTGATGAAAGTGGATCTAGGAGCAAAAACTTATGAGCTAAGTGGTCCTTTATATTGGGGAATCATTGGAAGTGCTACAGCTGGGGGTTGGGATTCTGAAACCAAGATGGGCTTTAACAGAGATGAAAATGTCCTGACCATCACCGCAGACCTTGTAGAAGGAGAAATGAAATTTAGAGCTAATCAGGACTGGGCATTCAATTTCGGAGGTGCAGATGGTGTGCTTGAGGCTGACGGAGCAAATATTGCAGTGTCCGAAGCAGGAAATTACACAATCACTCTTGACTTCCGTACTCCAGGTGAGGTTCTTTACACTATGACTAAAAATTAATTCCAATCAAGATTTTTACTTACCGACTCCAAGCATAATTTGGTTTGGAGTCGGTTTATCATTTATCAAATTCCCAAAAATGAAACCAATCAAGTGCGTCTTTATCTACTTTCTTTTTACCCTTTTTTGGTTTCCATCTTTGGCACAGGTCACGACAGACCCTTCTGTTCCGAATGCCGCTGAGAAAATCAAAATAATCTACGATGCGTCTAAAGGTACTACTGGCCTAGCTAATTGTAATTGCGACGTTTATATTCATATCGGAGCCGTCACTGAGGGACCAAATTCGACGACTTGGTCCATTGTTCCTTTCCAGTGGGGAACTGCTGATCCCAATGCAAAAATGACCAAGGTGGAAGGTGAGGCTAATATTTACACTTTTGAGCTCACACCTAATGACTTTTTTGATAATCCAAATGACCTAACCATTTACCGATTGGGAGCTGTTTTTAGAAATGCAGCCGGCACTCTGGAAGGAAAAACCTCCTCAAATGGAGACTTTTTTATTGACTTAGCGCAGGGATTTACTGTAAATATTACAGACCCAGCCACAAATGAGATTTCACTAGAAGTAGGAGAAAGCTATACTTTCAAAGCTGAGACTTCTGCTACTTCGGATATTAGTTTTGAACTGGATGGAACTGAGGTTGCTGAAGCACAAAGCGTTAATTCGCTTTCCTACCAGTTTTCTGCCACCGAGGCGGGAACTTTTACATTGACAGCAAAAGCTGTTTTGGGTGATGAAACAGATTCTGAAGCAGTCACCATCAATGTCTTTACAGAATCAGAGCAGGCCCCACTTCCTCAAGGAACCCAGCTTGGGATCAATTACATCTCTGATACCGAAGTGATTTTAGCCTTGCAAGCTCCCGGAAAGCGAATTGCGCATGTGATTGGAGATTTTAATGATTGGAAGGTGCTGCCTGATTATCAAATGAATAGAACTCCTGATGGAGAAATCTTTTGGTTGAAAATTTCAGGTCTAACACCTCAGCAGGAATACATTTTCCAATATCTAGTCGATGCAAGCATTCGAATAGGAGATCCATACGCCGATAAAATTTCCGACCCATTTTTGGATCAGGAAATTATCGATCAAGGGCGCTATCCTGGACTCAAACCCTACCCAAGTGGTAAAACGGAGTTCCAGGCCTCTTTTCTCCAAACTGCACAAATTCCTTATGCTTGGAAAAATGTCAATTACGAAAAGGTTGACTCGGAGGAACTCGTGATTTACGAGTTATTGGTTCGGGATTTTGATGATCGAAGAACCTACAAGGCAGTGATTGAGCGACTTGACTACTTAGAGGACTTGGGGGTGAATGCCATTCAGCTCATGCCAATTGGCGAGTTTGAAGGCAATTTATCATGGGGATACAATCCATCCTTCTTTTTTGCGCCTGATAAGTTTTATGGTACCAAAAATGACCTCAAGCAGCTGATTGATGAGGCCCATGGTAGGGGAATTATGGTGATTTTGGATATGGTGCTGAATCATGCCTTTGGTCAGAATCCTTTTGTCCGACTGTACAATGATGGGGACTACGGCGCACCAACCGAGGACAATCCTTGGCTCAATCGGGTGGCAAAGCATCCATTTAATGTGGGGTATGACTTCAACCACGAGAGCCCTTACACGGCAGCATTTGTTGATTCGGTTAATAATTACTGGTTGACTGAATACAAATTCGATGGCTTTCGATTTGATTTGAGTAAAGGCTTTACCCAGGTCAATACAGGTGATAATGTAGGTCTTTGGTCTCAGTATGACCCTAGTCGGATAAAAATCTGGAAAGGAATTTATGATCGAATCAAGGCGAATCATCCGGATGCCTACGTTATTTTGGAGCATCTCTCTGCCAATGACGAAGAAAAAGAACTGGCCGATTACGGGATGATGTTTTGGGGTAATATGAATTTTGATTTCCGGGAAATGGCCAAAGGTGAAAATAAAGACTTTGGCTGGGCCTATCATGGAAATAGAGGTTGGAATGACCCAAATCTGGTAGCCTACCAAGAATCTCACGACGAAGAACGTGTCATGTGGGAGTCCTTAAATTTTGGAAAGACATCTCCGGTCAATTTGAGACAGTTAGAAAATGCAGTCAACCGGAATCAGTTATTGACAGCCTTTTATTTTAGTGTGCCCGGACCTAAGATGCTCTGGCAATTTGGGGAATTTGGCTATGATGAAGAGCTCAATAATGATCGTCTTGGCATCAAACCAACACGCTGGGAATATTTGAATGATCCTCAGCGTATTCGCTTGTTCAAGCTTTATCAAGAAATGATCAAGCTGAAAAAGTCCCATGAAGCATTCAATGAACCAGAAAAAACCACGCTTAATCTGAGTGGGGGAGTGAAATCAATTATTCTGGAGCACCCTGATATGGATGTTGTGATCCACGGGAACTTCGGACTTGGGACTGCTGGCAATGTTCCCTTGTCATTTCCATCGATAGGGACATGGTATAACTATTTCACAGGAGAGGAATTGACTATCACTTCGACCACAGTCAATTTCAACCTTCGCGCTTCTGAATTCTTGCTCTTTACCAGCGAGCCTTTGCCAAAACCAGAGGATGGGATTTTGCAGGAGGATTTTGTCACTTCGATTCCGGATGAAATTATTCCCGAAGGTCAATTCAATATTTATCCCAATCCCACTACCGGAAAGCTTAATGTAGAGCTTCCAGAAGGGATGAATGCTGCCAATTATCGAATTATCGATATGAGTGGAAGAGTGATTGTGTCGGGTCAGTCACAAGACATCCGACAGAAATTAGAATTTGATTTGGGGAATATTCAAAATGGGATTTATATCTTTGAAGCGTTTGATACCAGACGAGTGCTGCATCAGCGCTTTATTAAGAGATAACCAAACCTATTAATACATGAAATTTAAACCAGGAGTAAAATACGGGGCAGAGCTTAGTGATCTTTATGCTTATGCCAAAGAAAATGAGTTTGCCTTTCCGGCAGTGAATGTGATTGGAACTAATTCGGTGAACGCCGTTTTGGAAACAGCCAAAAAGGTTAATTCTCCAGTCATTATTCAGTTTTCAAATGGTGGGGCTCAATTTTTCGCAGGAAAGAGTCTTGCAAATGACAAGCAGCAGGCTAGCATCGCTGGAGCTGTCTCAGGTGCTCATCACGTTCATCAAATGGCTGAAGCATATGGCGTTCCCGTTATTTTGCACACCGACCACGCTGCAAAGAAATTATTGCCATGGATTGATGGCTTGATCGAAGCAGGGGAGGCGCATTTTGCTGCTCATGGCAAGCCGCTATTCAGTTCTCACATGCTTGACCTTTCAGAAGAGCCTTTGGAAGAAAACGTCGAAATCTCGGTAGATTACTTCAAAAAGCTAGCAAAATTGGAAATGGCGATTGAAATCGAGCTTGGGGTTACAGGTGGAGAAGAAGATGGGGTTGATAATACTGACGTAGATTCATCGAAGCTGTATACTCAGCCTGAGGAAGTCGCCTACGCCTATGAACATCTGAAAAAAGTAAGTGATCTTTTCACTATCGCTGCAGCGTTTGGTAATGTCCATGGAGTATACAAGCCAGGAAATGTAAGCTTGAAGCCAATTATTCTCAAGAATTCTCAGGATTATATCAATGAGAAATTTGGTACAAGTGGCAAACCCTTAAATTTTGTTTTCCACGGTGGGTCAGGATCCTCTGTAGAAGAGATTCGGGAAGCCAATTCCTATGGTTCAATCAAAATGAATATCGATACAGATATGCAATGGGCTACTTGGGAAGGCGTCTTGAATTACTACAAGAAAAATGAAGGCTATCTTCAAACTCAATTGGGTAATCCAGATGGTCCGGATAGTCCAAATAAGAAATTCTACGATCCACGTGCCTGGCTACGCAAAGGAGAGGAGAACTTTGTGAAGCGTCTGGAAATGGCCTTCGATATGCTCAATGCTATCAATAGAAACTAAATCAGTTTAAGTTCTGAAAAGTCACCTTCAAAAGTGACTTTTCTTTTTTCCCAAAAGCTCACTCATCATGAAAGCTAAATCTACTCTAATCGCACTCATTTTGTCTTTGTTCTATTTCTCTTGTAATCAGGAAAAAGAGCCGGAGGTGAAAAACTACTGGCCAAATGCAGGGATTACCTACGAAATTTTTGTGCAGTCTTTCTATGACTCTGATGGGGATGGAATAGGAGACTTCAATGGAGTCACCGAGAAGCTGGATTATGTGCAGGAATTGGGAGCAAATGCCATCTGGTTTATGCCTATTATGCCGTCACCGACCTATCATAAATATGATGTGACGGATTATAAGGCGGTACATCCAGACTATGGGACCATGGAGGATTTCAAGCGCCTTCTAGAGGAAGCTCATCAGCGGGATATCAAAATTGTGATTGACATGATCATCAATCACACATCTACAGAACATCCTTGGTTTCAAGAAAGCAAAAAGGGTAGAGATAATGCTTACAGAGATTATTACGTCTGGGCTCAAAAAGATACGATCGCCGATTTTTTGGATAAGAAAGTGATTACACTGGACTCCGACAATATCCGTCAATGGCATGATCCAGGGTCAGGAGAAGACTACTACTATGGTTTCTTTTGGGGAGGAATGCCTGATTTGAATTTTGATAATCCCAAGGTACGGGAGGAAATCTATGAAATTGGTCGGTTTTGGCTAGAGGAGGTTGGAGTTGATGGCTTTAGACTGGATGCAGCAAAGCATATTTTCCCGGATGATAGACCTTTGGATAATCATGAGTTTTGGAAAGAGTTTCGTGCTAAAATGGAGGCAATAAAACCAGATGTCTATTTAGTAGGGGAAGTTTATGACAAGAAAGAGATTGTAGCCCCATATCTTCCAGGTCTTCCGGCCCTTTTCAACTTTGATTTCCATTACACCCTTTTGGAAGCATTCAATTCTGCTGATGGGATGTTATTGCCCAAGAAGCAAAAGGAGATTTTGGATTTCTATCAAAATATTACTCCTGAGTTTATTGATGCGACTATTTCATCCAACCATGACCAACCTAGGCTTTTGAATGAATTGGGTGAGGACGTGGACAAGTACAAGCAGGCTATTGCAGTGATGCTTACGATGCCCGGAGCTCCTTACTTGTACTATGGAGAGGAAATAGGGATGAAAGGGTTGAAGCCAGATGAACATATTCGGGAGCCATTCCTTTGGGATGTGAAAGCAAAGGATGAAGGTAGGGCTACTTGGATAGAGCCAAAATTCAGTATCGACAGTGAAGTGACTCCTTTGGCTTTGCAGCGCAATGATCCTAATAGTATTTTCAATCATTACAAAAGCCTGATCAATCTAAGGAATACCTATCCAGCTTTAGCCTTAGGAAAATTGAGTCTTCCTTCAAGCGAATATCCAAAACCCATCATGGCTTACTCCAGAGTTCATGAGGGTCAAGCGATTTTCGCTGTTCACAATCTGGGAGATGAGGAAATAAGTATTGAGTTGCCGGCTGGGTTTGACAAAGTGATATTTGGGATGGGAGATGGTGTCAATCTCAACGGGACACTTACTCTTCAAAAAAATGCCTCAAGGGTTTATGTTAAGTAATTCTTCTGTTTAAAATAAAAAATGTTTTATATGTTTCTATTATACTGTTTAAAATCATAAAAAATGCATTTCAAGTCGACATAAAAACACTTTATAAATTTATTCCATTTTGTAGACTAGGTAGTATATTAATCATTTCATTATCTTTT
Source organism: Algoriphagus sp. NF (assembly GCF_028823735.1). Taxonomy (NCBI): domain Bacteria; kingdom Pseudomonadati; phylum Bacteroidota; class Cytophagia; order Cytophagales; family Cyclobacteriaceae; genus Algoriphagus; species Algoriphagus sp. NF. The sequence continues at coordinate 90,729 of NZ_JAPEIB010000001.1, read as the reverse complement.
TATTAATGAATTGGATTTTAAGTTGTTAAATCTGTACTTTTGAAAAGTGAAATATTCTATTTTATGTTATTTTTATTTGTAATTCTTACATCCCTTGCAGTCGGTTTTTTAGTGATGCCAATCATTATCAAAGTGCTTTGGCGAGCCAAGATTGGAGATCAACCCGGCGGGAGAAAAATCCACAAAAAGTTCGTTCCATCTATGGGTGGTATTGGATTTTTTGTCGCTGCCTCTGCTGCTATGGCTATATGGGGTTGGCAATTCCCCCTTCCTGACATAAGATATCTTTTGGGAGCAATCGGTCTAATGTTTATTGTAGGTTTACGGGATGATTTGGTGGAATTGAAGGCATCAAGGAAGCTTTTGGGTCAGCTTGTTGCTGTTGCGATGGTTGTCGTGATGGGAGATATTCGAATCAGGGACTTGCATGGATTTCTAGGAATAGGTGAGCTTCACCTTTTTGTCTCTTATGGATTCTCCGCGTTCGTGCTTTTAGCCTTGACCAATGCTTTCAACCTGATTGACGGTTTAGACGGCCTTGCGGGAAGCACAGGTCTGGTTGTTTCAGGGCTTTTAGGTGCTTGGTTTGCTTTTCAAGGTTTGGAAAGTTATGCTGTTTTATCCTTTAGTTTTTTTGGAGGCATACTAGGTTTCTTAATCTTCAACTGGCATCCGGCTAAGATTTTCATGGGAGATACTGGTTCTTTGACCCTTGGTTTTACCTTAGGTGCACTTGTTGTTGCTTTTATGGAATCCAATGCAGCACTTCCTGAAGGAGCAAGCTGGCGTTTTAGCCCAGTTTTTTCATCCGGGATAGCGCTGATGATATATCCTCTTTATGATATGGCGAGAGTATTTACAAGGAGAATCCGTAGAGGTCAAGGCCCGATGACGCCGGATAAAAGCCATGTACATCACTTTTTGATGCGTATGGGATTGAAGCACAATCAAGTAGCACTTATCTTGGTTTTTGTGCAAATACTAATTGTTGGTTCTGTTTTTCTAATGAAAGATCTTTCTGATCATATTGTACTACCGGTAATTTCAGCGATTACTCTGGGTCTTGGTTTCAGGCTAGATCAGATAGCAGTTAAATATGTGAAAAAGAAAGTTTCCAAAGAGCCAAATATTTTGTCCAATGGTAAGAATAGCAATGGCTCAAAGAAGGGCAATCAAAAGTCAAAAGTTTCTATAAAAGATTTTGAAAATACCCCCATTAATTATAATTAACTTTCATTTTCTTTTTAGTATTAATTATTTTTTATAGCACTTGGTTGGATTTTTGTTGGATTAGTAATATGTTTCCATCAGATTCACCCCTAAGTCATTAAATGTCAAATGGTATAAAGCTCTCGATTCCTTTTTTTAATGGGAACGAAGAGGTGTATTCTAAAAAGGCGATTCAGTCAGGTCAGCTTGCGACCAACGGAGATTTTATTGACTCATTTGAAGAAAAATTCTCAAATAAGTTATCCTCTCATGAAATCGTAGCTTTAAACTCTGGCACTAGTTCCCTACACCTTTCTATGGTACTTTTAGGAATTGGTAAAGGGGATGAGGTTATCTGTCAGACATTTACGTTCTGTGCTTCAGCAAACCCCATAATTTATCTTGGTGCCACCCCCGTTTTTGTTGATAGCGAACCTGAAACATGGAATATCTCCCCAGAACTTTTAGAAGATGCCATTCTAGATCGAATAGCAAACGGAAAAAAGCCTAAAGCGATTGTAATAGTGCATCTGTTTGGAATGCCTGCCAAAATTCAGGAAATCATGTCTATTGCATCTCGATATCAAATTCCCATCATAGAGGATGCTGCTGAAGCTGTGGGTAGTACCTATCGAGGAGATTTCTGTGGAACATTTGGAGATGTCGGAATCTATTCATTCAACGGTAATAAAATTCTCTCAGCAGGAGGTGGAGGGGCTTTGGTTAGTAGTAAAATTAACTTGATCCAAAGAGCAAAATACCTTTCAACTCAAGCTAGAGAGGATTTGCCTTACTATCAACATTTGGAAATTGGTTTCAATTACCGAATGAATAATCTATGCGCCTCTGTAGCTTTGGCACAATTGGAACAGCTCGACGAATTTGTGGAGAAGAGACGGGAGATTAATGCTAATTACAGAAAACTCCTTGAAGGTTTTGTTGGGATTTCTTTCCAGCCTGAAGCAAACGAGTCTAAGTCAAATTTTTGGCTGACAGCCATTTTGATTGATGAAGAGGTTACCGGCTTTTCAAATGATCAGGTTCGAGTAGCTTTGATGAAGAATGACATTGAAACCCGGTTTCTTTGGAAGCCACTACATCTACAACCTGTCTTTAAAGAAATCAAATACTTCGGAGGGAATGTAGCGAAAAGCTTTTTTCACAAAGGCATCTGCCTTCCTAGTTCAGTAAATTTGACTTTTGAAGATCAGGAAAGAATTGTTGACATTTTCAAGAAGGAGCTTGCTAAAACCTTTTAGCTGTGTGGTATAGAAAATTTGGGAAACGAGCTTTGGATATAATCCTAGCAGGGCTATTATTTCTAGTTCTTTCTCCAGTCTTTTTGTTTCTTTTGATTCTTTTATCAATCACGCTCAAGGGTGATCCCTTTTTTAAGCAACCAAGACCAGGTAAGGATGAGAGGATTTTTAATATTCTCAAATTTAAAACGATGACTGACTCTTGCGATGAGAGTGGGAACTTGTTATCTGATCAAGAGAGACTTACTTCCCTGGGAAAATTTATCCGAAAGAGCTCTTTGGATGAGATTCCACAACTTCTTAATGTTCTTGCAGGCCAAATGAGTTTGGTTGGTCCCAGACCACTTTTGGTTGATTATTTAGAACTTTACAATGAAAATCAAAGAAAGAGACATCTTGTCCTTCCCGGCGTTAGTGGCTGGGCACAAATTAATGGCAGAAATACAATTTCTTGGGAAGAAAAATTCGACTTTGATGTCTGGTATGTTGAGAACTTCGGCTTATTCCTAGACCTTAAAATTTTATTTATTACTTTTTTTAATGTGCTTCAGGGAAAGGGTGTTTCACAAACGGGCCATGTAAGCATGGGAAGATTTGAGGGGACTAGAAGTGTAAAAGCTAAAATAAGTGCCTAGAATAGAATTTAAATGTAATTTTTTCCTTCTTCGATCTAAACCGTCAATGTTTTCCGTATATCCTATTTCAATTAAGAAATATTGGAAAAGTGCAAAATAAAATTGGATCGATTTTGAAAAAACATAAGGATGTTTTGTGGTAATGAGTAAAATGACTTATTTTGAGCAAGTTTTATTTGGTCATCAGTTAAAACAGATTATTTGAATAAATATCTACTATGAATTTTTTAGCAAGGTTAAAAATCCTCCCAAGGTGGATCATAGCCACTCTTGACTCTGTAATTCTTTTTCATTGCGCCTTATTTGGTTATTTGGTTCGTTTCAACTTTGAATTAGCCGTAATCGAGCAGAATGATGCCGTAGCTGGAAGTTTCACATTCATGATCGGAGGATTGCTCGTCATGCAAAATACCCGATCCTATGAAGGCATTGTGCGACATACGGGATTTAAGGATGGATCAAATATTTTCAAGACTGTATTTATCAATTTTGTTCTTTTTCTCTTTCTTAATTTCTTCCATGGCAATTTCCTGAATGATAGGTTTTTATTACCTACTTCGGTTCTTATCATCGCCAGCCTTTCTTCCTTATTTATGTTGATTTTTTACCGATTACTGGTGAAAGAGCTTTTCGTTTACTTGAAGAATGGATTTATCGTCAAGGAACAAAAAAGTGGAGTGATCTTCGGTGCCGGTGAATCTGGTCTGATTGCTCAGGAAGCTATTAAACGAGACAGCAATAGCAATTTCAACACCATCGCGTTTTTGGATGATGACCCTAAAAAGGAGGGTAAAAACATTGCAGGGATTAGAATCTTTCATGGTATCAAATCATTGGCAAAGCTCAAAGATCAATATGGGGTCACGGAGCTGATAATTGCCGTTCGAGATTTGGACGTCCTTCGGAAACGTGAGATCATTGACGAATGCTTGAAACTCGGGATTTCTGTTTCTATCGTCCCTCCTGTAGACCAATGGATCAATGGCGGTCTAACTGCCGGTGCAATACGTGAAATTAAAATTGAGGATCTTCTTTCCAGAGAGCAGATCATTTTGGACAATCCCCAGATTCATGAGGATTTGATAGATAAAACAGTATTGGTCACTGGTGCTGCAGGTTCAATCGGTAGTGAGCTTTGCAGACAAATAGCCCATTATCAGCCCAAATTATTGATCTTATTGGATATTGCAGAGTCTGCACTCTATGATATCGAAAATGAGTTTAAGGAAAATTATTCCTATTGCCCCATTAAAATAGTGTTGGGAGATGTAAGGAATAAAAAGAAGATGAAAGAAATCTTCAAAACCTTTAAGCCTCAAGTGGTTTTCCATGCGGCAGCATACAAGCACGTGCCGATGATGGAAAATTATCCAGAGGAGGCTATTCATTCTAATGTGATTGGAACGAAGGTTTTGGCAGACCTATCCGTACTTTCTCAGGTCGATAAGTTTGTATTTGTCTCCACCGATAAGGCAGTGAATCCTACGAATGTAATGGGGGCTAGCAAGCGCGCAGCAGAAATGTATGTGCAGGCTTTGAATGAGTATTTGGAGGTCAATCATAAAAAATATCACACCAAGTTTATCACCACTCGATTTGGCAATGTATTAGGTTCGAATGGTTCGGTCATTCCGCTTTTCAAAAAGCAGATCCTACATGGAGGTCCTTTGACAGTGACTCATCCGGAAATTACCCGGTACTTTATGACCATTCCTGAGGCATGTCAGTTGGTATTAGAGGCCGCTGTAATGGGTAATGGTGGAGAGATCTACGTGTTTGATATGGGAGAGCCTGTAAAAATCCTAGACCTCGCCAAAAAGATGATTCAGCTTTCTGGTAAAAAAGAGGATGAGGATATCAAAATTATCTTCACTGGACTGAGGGAAGGTGAAAAACTTTATGAAGAGTTATTGAATGATTTTGAAACGGTCAAGATAACTCACCATCCAAAAATCAAGATCGCTCAGGTGATGCCGGCGGCTTATCATAAAATTGATGGTCAGATCGACTTGTTCCAGGATTTGATACTGAAAAACTCGGAAAATGAACTGGTAGGGCATCTTAAAACGATCGTTCCAGAATTCATTTCCAATTCTTCAAGATTCGAAGTCCTCGATAGGTTGAATTAGTACTCAATCGGTATGAGATAAGTTTGGCTACCTAGGTGTAGCCTTTTTTATTTTTGAAGTTTTCGACTTTTTTCTGTGTAATTTTGCCATGATTTAAGGATAGAACCCTTACCATGAAAAAAATACTCCAATTGCAATTGGACCCTTCGGAGGCATACGATGAGGTTCAATTTAAAAAAGCGGCTTTACAAAAAGCTGGAATCAGACCTTCAGAAGATGAGGTCTTTGTGAGGCAAAATCGCCGATCCATTGATGCTAGAGGAAGGAAGGTCCGCGTAAATGTAGAAGCAGAGATTTTTCTCAAAGAAAGCCCGGATTCCCGCCTACAAATTGACATTGATTACCCCCAAGTTGAAAATGCTGAACGAATAATTATTGTTGGGGCAGGTCCTGCAGGTATGTTCGCTGCACTCCGCGCAATAGAGCTAGGCGTGAAGCCAATCATTATCGAAAGAGGAAAGGATGTCAGAGCTCGAAGAAGAGACCTTGCAGCGATTAATAAGGAACATATTGTCAATCCTGATTCCAATTACTGTTTTGGAGAAGGGGGAGCTGGAACCTATTCGGATGGAAAGCTTTATACTCGATCCAAAAAACGAGGAGATATCCGACGGATTTTAGAAATCTTGGTGAGGCATGGTGCCACGGAAGAGATCCTTGTCGATGCTCACCCGCATATCGGTACCAACAAGCTTCCCGTGGTCGTGACTAAGCTCCGGGAAACGATTTTAGCGTCTGGTGGAGAGATTCATTTTGAAACCCGAGTGGAGGATTTTATTATTGATCAATCTGAAATCAAAGGTGTCATCACACAGTATGGAGATAGGATTTTAGGAGAGGGAGTGATTTTAGCAACCGGGCATTCGGCAAGGGATATTTTTGAATTGCTTCATGCAAAAAAAATACTGATAGAACCCAAGCCTTTTGCCTTGGGTGTTCGGATTGAGCACTCTCAAAATTTAATTGATAGAATTCAATACCATTGTGAGATTGACCGAGGACCTTATTTACCGGCATCTTCCTATTCATTGGTACATCAAACCCATTTCAAGGGTAAACAGCGAGGGGTTTTTAGTTTCTGTATGTGTCCAGGCGGTTTTATTGTTCCTGCTGCTACTGCTCCCGGAGAGCTGGTGGTCAATGGAATGAGTCCAAGCCGTAGGGATAGCCGCTTTGCCAATTCAGGAATGGTTGTCGCAGTGGAGTTGGAGGATTTACCCGAGTTTCAAAAGTTCGGACCTTTGGCAGCCATGCACTTTCAAGCCAGTGTGGAAAGAAAAGCCTGGGAAATGGGGGGTAAAACTCAGGTTGCACCCGCTCAGCGAATGGTAGATTTCGTAAATAAAAAGGTAAGTAATTCCTTATTGGATACTTCCTATCAGCCTGGTCTTGAGGCAGTGGATATGAGCGAAGTTTTACCCGATTTTATTTCTCGCAGATTAGCTGATGCATTCAAAGCTTTTGGGCAAAAGATGCGTGGATATTTTACGAACGAATCACAACTCATCGGTGTAGAAAGCCGAACTTCTTCTCCGGTAAGAATTCCAAGGGATCGTGAAAGTCTAGAGCACCCAGAAATCAAAGGACTTTATCCCTGTGGAGAGGGTGCAGGATTTGCTGGAGGAATTATTTCTGCCGCTATGGACGGGGAGCGATGTGCCGAAAGACTGATTACAAGCCATATCAAGCGAACAAGCATCTGACCTTTTGTGTCACGATTGTCGAGGAGCTCTGAGTAATTGCTAACTTACAGCGTGGAGTTTGCCATAGTAGATATCGAGACCACAGGTGGTAATAGCAAGTTTGGAGGAATTACAGAAATTGCCATCCTGATTCATGATGGAACAGAAATCAAGGATACTTTTCAAACACTTCTGAATCCTCAACAGCGAATTCCGGATTATATCACGGGACTTACAGGTATTGATAATGCGATGGTCCAAGATGCTCCACTCTTCGAGGAGGTAGCTGAGCAGATTTGGGAAATGCTAGCGGATAGAGTTTTTGTAGCCCATCAGGTAAATTTTGATTTTTCTTTTATTCGAGAGGCTTTTTCAGCATTGGATAAAGATTTTTCACCATCAAAACTTTGTACTGTTCGCCTTTCACGAAAGGCTTTTCCTGGCCTAAGATCTTATGGATTGGGTAGAATTTGCGAACATCTTCGAATTCCTATTGAGGCACGGCATCGAGCCATGGGGGATGCTAAAGCTACGGCAATCTTGTTTGATCAAGTGATCAAAAAGCAACCCGAGGTGGTATATGAATTGGTCAAGGGCAAAAGGGCACTCCGGTTTTTACCCCCGAATTTTCCCAGTCACCGCTTCGAACGGATCCCTACCGAATGCGGTGTCTATTACATGCTAGACTCCAATTCCCGTGTGGTTTATGTGGGAAAAGCAATTAATATTCAAGAGCGGTTTCGGTCTCATTTTTCGGGTGATTCTACTTTAGTACAAAAACAGGCGCTCAAAGCCATAGTGGCCGATCTAAAATGGGAATTGACGGGTTCGGAATTTATGGCTCTGCTATTGGAAACGCTTGAAATCAAACGTATTTGGCCAAAATTCAACGCAGCAATCAAAAGACCTTCTCAACTTTGGGGTTTGTATTCTTACCAAGATGGGAATGGCTTTACCCGCTTCCAAATAGCCAAAGTGAGGAAAAATAATCCTCCTTTGGAGTTTTTCTTTAACCAGGAAGAGGCTAGGCTTTTTCTCAAGGATGCAGTTGATAATTACCAGCTTTGCTCCAAAATGACAGGCATTCGCTCCGTTCCATGTGCCACTGTCCAGGATGATCGTTGTGAAGGGGCTTGTCGAAGTGCAATTAGTCCAGGTAGCTACAATTCCAAAGCCCAATCATTTATTGAGAATATTCAAGCGAGCAAAAAGGGAATTCAAATCTGTATTCCTGGCAGAACTTCCGATGAAGTAGCAGCATGCGTTTTCGAAGGAGGTATATTGAAGTACTACGGGTATTTTGACTCGGAAGAATCGGTGGATTTTTCCCAGATGAAAGCAGTTCCATCTCATCCTGAAACTGCCTACGTCTTGAGACAGTTCTTACCCAAGTTTTCAACTGAGCAAATAAAAATCACTGCCCAAACTGTTTCCCCATCCTACGAATTGCCGCTTGGGTTCTAATTGCTTTAAACCTTATTTCCCCGTGTAGCTCACTCGATAGATGCAGTTGGCTACATCATCAGAAATCAGAAGGCTGCCATCAGGTAATTCCTGAACATCTACGGGTCTTCCCCAGACTTCTTGAGTAGCATCATCCAGCCATCCACTAGCAAAAGGCTCAACCTCTGTCACTTCTCCGGAAGAGTTGATTTTTGCCAAAACCACATCGTATCCTGACTTTTTGCTTCGGTTCCAGGAGCCATGCTTCGCGATGATGGCCTGGTTTTGATAGCTATCGGGGAACATCTCTCCTTCATAGAAACGAATACCGAGAGGAGCAGTATGGGCTCCGAGCTTTGCTTTTGGCGCTTGATAGGCTTCCTTGGCTTTACCTTTAGAGCCAAACTCAGGATCCTTGACATCACCGGCATGCCAGTATGGATAGCCAAAATGTTGGCCTGCGGTGGTGGCTACATTCAATTCGCAATCTGGAATATCATCACCCATCATATCTCTACCATTATCGGTAAACCAAAGATTGCCTGTCTCAGGATGCCAATCAAATCCAACCGAGTTTCGAACTCCATGTGCATAGACTTCGGGTTGAGGATTTGGAGAGTTGACATCAATTCTGGTGATCGAAGCAAAGATTTCATCTTCTGATTCGCAAATATTACAAGGCGCGCCGACAGGGACGTAGAGCATTCCATCAGGTCCGAAAGCGATGAATTTCCATCCATGATGGCGTTCTGTGGGATATCCGTCAAAAATCACCTCGTATTTTGGATTGGTGAGGTTGTCAAGAATATTTGGAAACTTAAGAATCTTACTGACCTCCGCTACATAAAGATCTCCGTCTTTGTAAGCTACTCCATTTGGCATCCTTAGACCTTCTGCCAGAATGAATTTGCTGTCTGCTTTCCCATCTCCATCTTCATCCAGTACCGCATATACATTTTTTTCCTGCCTGTTTCCGACAAAGACCACTCCATTTTCAGACATAGAAAGGGACCTTGCATTTGGGATATCTGCAGCCCAGACTTCAATTTGAAAGCCTTCCGGCAACTTGATTTTATCAAGCTTTACATCTGCCTTTGCATCTTTGATGGATCGTTTGTTGCTAGAGTTTGGGGTACTAAAACTAGTCTGATTACCAGTTTTTTGCTGGCAACTAGCTTGAGATATGACCATTAGAAACACTATGAAATTCGAAAGCAAAGCAGAAGTTTTCATTTCGTGGAATTTAAATTTTACCACATTAAGGTAATTCTTTTTGGATTGTTTTAATACTAGGCCTCTATAAACGGTCTAATCCTTATTTTTGCGCCATGCTTTCGATTAACAACCTTTCTTACTTCATCGGTGGACGACCGCTTTATGAAAATGCCAATCTTCACATCAAGCCCAAGGATAAAATTGGATTGGTAGGACAAAATGGCACTGGTAAGTCCACACTTCTCAAAATCATAGCAGGGGAGTACCTGCCCTCAAGTGGTGAAGTTCAAAAGGCAAAGGATTGTACCATTGGATTTTTGAATCAGGATCTGCTTTCCTATCAATCGGAAGAAAGTATTTTACAGGTTGCATTGGCAGCATTCAAGGAGACTTTGGCCTTGCAAGATGAGATCGATCAGGTGTTGAAGCAGATGGAAACGGATTACTCCGAGGATGTAATCAATCGTCTTGCAAGTCTGCAGGAGAGGTTTGAAGCTAATGAAGGATATACCATCAAGGCCAAAGCAGAAGAAGTCCTTGAAGGTATCGGATTCAAAACGGAAGATCTCACCAAGCCACTTCGCACCTTTTCCGGAGGATGGCGGATGCGAGTTATGTTGGCAAAATTGCTGCTTGAACGACCCGCACTTCTTCTTTTGGATGAACCAACCAACCACTTGGATCTACCTTCGATTCAGTGGGTAGAAAATTACCTCAAAACCTATGAAGGTGCTGTGGTGGTAGTATCTCACGATCAGACTTTCTTGGATAATTGCGTATCCACCATCGTGGAAGTATCGAGTCATACGCTGACGACCTATGCAGGCAATTACTCTTTTTACAAAGAGGAGAAAAAGGAGCGGATGGAGATTCAACAGAATGCTTACGAGAATCAGCAGCAAATGATCAAGCAAACCGAGCGGTTCATCGAGCGATTTCGTGCCAAAGCATCTAAATCCAATCAGGTTCAATCTCGGGTTAAGGCTTTAGAACGAATGGATCGCGTGCAGGAAGTGGTCAATGATGAGGCTTTTGTGAATTTTAATTTCAAATTTTCTCAGAAGTCCGGAAGGCATGTTGTCACCTTGGATCATATCGGGAAAAGCTATGGAGACCTCGTGATTTTGCAAAATACCACGGCCCGAATTGAACGAGGGGATAAAATTGCATTGATCGGAGCAAATGGAAAAGGGAAGTCCACACTTTTGCGAATCATCGATGGCTCCGAAAAAATATCCGGTGAGCGATCAGAAGGGCATAATGTCATTAAGGCGTTTTATGCGCAGCATCAGCTCGAGGCTCTCACCCTTGACAATGAAATCATTCAGGAAATGGTACAGGCCGGTTCCAACAAAACTGAAACTGAGCTCAGAAATGTCCTTGGCTGTTTCCTTTTCTCCAGCGAGGATGTTTTCAAGAAGATAAAAGTGCTCTCGGGAGGGGAAAAATCCAGAGTTGCCCTTGCAAAAACCTTGATTTCTGAAGCCAACTTTCTCCTGCTGGATGAACCGACCAACCACCTGGATTTCCAATCGGTCAATATTTTGATTCAAGCCTTGCAGCAGTATGAGGGGACCTTCATCACGGTATCTCACGACCGGCATTTTATCCGGGGTGTTGCCAATAAAATCTGGTATATCGAAGATCATCAAATCAAGGAATACCCAGGAACTTATGAGGAATATGAGTTTTGGAAAAGTCAGCAGGAGGAAGTAGAAAAGCAGGAGGAAAAAGCTGCTCCAAAGAAAGAAAAAGTCAAGGCACCCATTGCAAATTCCGAGCTGAATGAGGCAAAAAAGAGTTTGAGGAAATTAGAATATGAGCTCGAGCAAGTGGAAAAGGAATTGGAGCGATGGGAAGAAAAAAGCAAATCACTGGAGGAAAAATTAGCAGATCCTAAACTCTATGAAGATCTTGAATCAGCCGAAAAGGTGCAAAAGGAGTTTGAGGAGGTGAAATCTCGATTGGATAAGAGTAATTCGTCTTGGGAAAAACTGGTGGAGGATATTTCCAAATTGCAGGAGGTCATAAGCTGATTTTTCATTAAGAACTTATTTGTCTAATTTTTCAAAATGAAGCGACTACTGACAGTACTTTTTTTATCCATGTTCTTGATTCATTCAAGCCATGCGCAGCTTGATGATAAGGTTTTCAAGGATCATATTCAATCGGTTCGGATTTTTCCGCTAGGAGCTGCCTTCGATAGTCAGTTGGACGCGCCAAGTGTCAGTATTTCTGATTCAAGACCCTTGATCTTGTTGTTTGATGATATTGCCTATGACCCTGAACTCTACACGGCTAAACTGATCCATTGTGATGCGAATTGGCAGCAATCACAGCTCAAAGACAATGACTTTTTGACCTCATTCAATGAATTCAATGTGCAGGAATATGATTATTCAGTGAATACTCGTTTGCCATATATTCATTATCGCTTTACCATACCTAGGGTTACCAAGTCAGGAAACTACATTGTGAAAGTCTTCAAAGGTCGCGATGAATCAGACGTGATTTTGACCAAGCGATTTATGGTTTATGAGGAGCTTTTTACCGTAGGGGCCAGCATCGTACCACCTGCGCGAACCCAAGACCGGAGATCAGGTCAGCAAGTAGATGTGATCGTCAACTATTCGAAAGGGGAGATGATGGATCCCCTCAATCAAGTTAAGGTCGTCATTAGACAAAATCAGCGCTGGGGCCAAGCAAGACTATTGGGAGAGCCTACCTTCTTGAATGAAAGCTCTAAGGTAATTCGCTATCAGAACTTTGACGGGAGTAATACATTTTCAGCAGGAAATGAATTCCGGTTTATCGACCTACGGTTTATCAGAGCGACAGGGGTAAATGTAGCCACAATCGAAGTGCAACCTGATGTAATTTATGCAGATGCTTTGGTAGATAAGCCTCGTGAGTCGGAGGTGTATTCCCAATATCTGGATCTGAATGGACAGTATCTGGTCAATACGAATGACCGACCTGGTGGCGATCCAGAAGTGGAGAGTGAATATATTCTGACCACTTTTCGGTTTTTTGCTCCTGAAAACTCTCAACCCATCTACTTGGTCGGGTCATTTAACAACTGGGGTACGATTCCAGAAGCAAAGCTACAATGGAATTCGGAGCTGAAAGTTTTTGAAACAACGCTACTGCTTAAGCAAGGCTGGTACGATTACCAATATGCCTATTTGAGAGATCAGCAGTTTGACTCAGAGGAATTTGAAGGCAGCTTTTTTGAGACGGAAAACGAATACGAGGTTTTTGTGTACTTCAGAGCTTTGGGTTCCCGCTACGATCAATTGGTAGGATATGTCTATCTGCATCCCAACCGCAGAAGGCTTTAATTTCTGAATGGTTTTAAATGCTTTTTCCAGTATTGGTCGAGCATTTCTGCAAAAAGGGCAGGAGACTTTTCGTCAAAGCGGAAATACAGGCAGGGTTCTATCAACTCTAGTTCCATCAATGCAAAGCTATTCGAGGCTGTTCTGACCAAATCAACTCGAGCATAAAATGGAGTCTCCGGTAGGCCTTTCATTGCTTTATCGGAAGCTTCCAGCAGTTCGGCTTCAGGTTTTTCGATCGGAATGACTCCTCCTCCATGCTCTTCCTGAACTCGGAAATCTCCTTCGCCCACTGTTTTAAGAATCGTATGACTCAGTGAACCTTGGAAATACATCAAGGAGAATTCACCTTCCTTGACAATGGCATCCATAAATGGCTGTATCATTCCTTCTTTTTCAGCAAAAATGGTAAGTGCTTTTTGCCAAGATTCTGCTCGATCTCTGCGAATCCAGAAAGTATCATCGGCATTGGCTCCAATGAGGGGCTTGACGATGAGCTGATCGGAATTTAAGGTTCTAAAGGCTTGTTCAATCGCCTCTTTTTCCAACGTCGAGAAGCGGATAGTAGGTACTAATTCTACCCCTTTGTCTTGGAGTTCAAAAAGATATCCTTTGTGAATATTCCATTGCATCAGTTCAAGTGAGTTCAACAGAATGGCCTTTGAACTTTGTATTTGAGAGAGGGTGTTTTGAAACTCCTCCAGATGCTTCTGATAGTCCCAAGGGCTACGCACTACAACTAAGTCAAACTCGTCCCAGTCGGTAGCTTGATTCCAAGGAATATTTTTCACATCCCATCCAAGTGCCTCAAGGTAAGGATGAACCAAATCATCATCAATGAACCAACCTTCGGTATTGGCAATGGAAAGAAAAGCACATCTTGGCATGTAGATCTAGGTTAAATTTTAATGTTTCCCATTTTTTAAAAATGAGACTTTTCGGGCCTAAATAAGCTTTGAAGTATATTTTCAGCAAACTTCCTACTCCCAGCTTTCTTCGCGGTTAGCAAAGATAATTTAATCACTGCTATCAATCTGATTAATCAGCGCAGTTCAATTCCAATCGTCTTCCGCTTCTTCCGGGTCAAAAGTTTTCGAGGAATCAGCGATTAGGACATTCAGTTCTTCTAATTCCTTTTCGGTCAAATCCCGCCATTTTCCGATAGGAAGGTCCAGCGAAATATTCATAATCCGCACGCGCTTGAGTTTGGTAACGGAGTACCCCAAGTAGGTGCACATTCTACGAATCTGTCGGTTGAGTCCCTGAGTCAAAATGATTCTAAACTGATTTCTGCCCATCTTCTCGACATGGCACTTTCGGGTTACAGTGTCTAAAATCGGTACTCCTGATCCCATTCTTCGAATAAACTCAGGAGTGACCGGCCGATTGACCGTGACGATGTATTCCTTTTCGTGATTGTTTTTGGCTCGAAGGATTTTATTGACAATGTCTCCATCATTGGTTAGCAGGATTAGGCCTTCGCTAGGCTTATCGAGCCTTCCAATAGGAAAGATGCGACTGGGGTAATTGATGTAATCGATGATATTGTCTTTTTCAACCCGTGTATCTGTAGTGCATACAATCCCCACCGGCTTGTTGAAAGCTAAATAAACCGGTTTTTCTCCCTTATCATCTATTCGCTTTCCATCTACTCTAATGATGTCTCCTTTTTGAACTTTAGTGCCCATTTCGGGCTTTTCCCCGTTGATAGTGATGCGTCCAGCTTCTATCAACTTGTCGGCAGCACGCCTGGAACAGTAACCCAATTCGCTGAGGTATTTATTGATTCGAGTAGCTTCTGCATCCGACATACTAGTGATTGAAATTTTTTGGACTGGCAATATCGTAAGGAGCTTCGAATTGGAAAAAGGACGGGGCTTTTTTCCGGTTTATTTTCAAAAATAATAGGTGGAGAAAGCTGTTTTATTAGAATCGATAAGTTGTTAAAAACCCTTTCGCCATCAGTCAGTTATCTTCTCATGAATGACTACGCCACCATCGATGAATCGGAATTTCCGCTGATACGGATTCGCTTTACAGGCGAAAAAAGTACAGATGAGAATTTCCAACGTTACCTATCCCAAACTCGGGATTGCTACCGTCATAAAAAAAAGTTGGCCATCATTTTTGATGCGCGAGAGGCAGGGATTCCCGCCTTGTCCCATCAGCGAATGCAAGCTGATTGGCTTCGGGAAAATCGTGGTTTAATGCAGGATTATTGTCAAGGGACGGCTTATGTGATTCCGAATAAGGTCATTCGTGCGGTATTGCGAGTTATATTCTCCCTTCAAAAACAGCCTGTGCCTTACAAAATTTTTGAGAAAGAATCAGAAGCCGAAAAGTGGGTGAGGGGGTTGGGTTTGTTCTAATGGCTTTTGGTTTAATAATTACTACATTTTTTGAAACCTCTGTCCATTCCACTCAAAGGTTAATTTTTTTGTTTGAATCCAGGGATCAAATTGATCGCTTTGAGGGCTTATTTCATATTCCACTTGATTTGATTTTTCTGGATTCAGATTGTAACTCGTATTAATCGAGATCTTTTCTTCTTTCAGGCTATCTGGAAGATTCTCTTTCAAAAAAAACAGTGGTTTACAATAAGAATCTATAATCCTTCGGAGTAGTCAGGATTAATACAAGTGACACTTTTAATATCTCCTTCTTTCACAAACTTTCCTACTTTCAGATCTATTCTCCATACATTGTATATTTCAGTCAACTCTTTTTGCCGTTGGTCTTTGAAATCTATTAAAAAAAAAATGACTGCTTTTCGCACCACCTATAATACATTTAGTCCAACTAAAATAACTTTGTGGAAAGTTTGTGTCAATATTCATTTCATCAATCACCTCAAAAATGGCTTTGCCATTCTTTCTATAAAGAAGTTTTTTAAGAACTACCTTCCCTTTTCCATTCCTACATTCATTTTGTGATTTTGCAAATTGAGAAACAGCATAGCTTATGCTGCTATCT
The DNA here is from genome assembly GCF_028823735.1 of Algoriphagus sp. NF. Classification (NCBI taxonomy): domain Bacteria; kingdom Pseudomonadati; phylum Bacteroidota; class Cytophagia; order Cytophagales; family Cyclobacteriaceae; genus Algoriphagus; species Algoriphagus sp. NF. Next base: position 74,846 of record NZ_JAPEIB010000001.1, on the reverse strand, counting down.
GGAGAATCTAATACTGAACCCTTACAATTAAACCAACCTATCTGTTCTATATCAAGTGTGTTTTTGCCAATTAAACTTTCAGAAAAAACTTCATTTTTACTGTTCAGGGGTATTGTTTTGGGCTCTCCTTTAATACTATAACTTTCTGGATCTTCATGTACCAAACTATCAGAAACTGTTTTAATCTCATTACTGCAAGAATAAAACAATGAAGCAATAATCAATGCAGTATTTAATTTTTTCATGTTTTTTCTGATTTCAATTAATTTTAGTTTGAATTTTTTAATTCTACGATAATCTCATTATTAACTCACCTTCCTCACTTTTTTTCCATCACCATCATCGTTCTATTTGGAATGTATAGGCTTACTTCCTGGTTATTATCCGTCTGATAGATCACTTGCTGATCCAGCCGTTCAAAGCCTCCAAACTCCTTTTGGTCCGAGTCTAAGATAATCTGATAGCTACCAGGCTCGGGAAATCGAACCTTCTGTCCAAAATAGGACTCGGTTGGGTGGAAGGAGAAAACAAACACCAAATCACCCCGCTTGTAGGCTAGAATCTTTTTATCAGGCTCTAGATAGAGTTGTGTGGCTGGACCTGATTTCAGTAATTGGTGGTCTTTGATCAGTTGGATGATAACCTGATCCCAAGCGTAGAGTTGGGCATAGCGAAGATGGGGAGTGTCGGCTAGGGACCATTGTCTTCTCGCGTATTGGTAGCTCCAGTTATTTCCTTCCCTTGGGAAGTCCACCCACTCCGGATGACCGAATTCATTTCCGATAAAATTCAAATAGCCTTCTCCGCCTAGCGAAAGCGTGATCATTCGGATCATTTTGTGTAAGGCGATTCCCCGGTCCACTACCAGGTTTTGCTCCAGTACGGACATGGATGTGTACATTTCCTTGTCCATCAGCCAGAAGGCGATACTTTTATCTCCTACTAGGGCCTGATCGTGGCTCTCTGCATAGGCTATGGATTTTTCTTTTTTGGGCCGGTTGGTGAGCTCATGCCATAACTCAAAAAGGTCCCATTGTTCGTCGGTTTTGTGTTTGAGCGTCTTGATCCAAAAGTCCGGAATCCCCATAGCCAGTCGAAAGTCAAAACCGATTCCTCCTTCTTCCACCTTCCGACATAGTCCGGGCATCCCGCTGACTTCCTCTGCGATGGAAATAGCCAAAGGCTTAAGTTGATGGATCAATGTATTGGCTAGCTGAAAGTAAAGAAGTGCATCCTGATCGACCCCTTCGTCAAAATATTTTTCTCCCGAATCAAAGCTCACATGTCCATGATGATGATAAAGCATGGAGGTCGCCCCATCAAAGCGGAACCCGTCAAAGTGAAACTCCTCCATCCAATAGCGGATATTGGAGAGGAGAAACTGCTGTACTTCCCACTTGCCATAATCAAAAAGCTTGGAATCCCAGCCTTCATGGTAGCCTCTGCTGCCGGGGTGAAAGTATTGATGGTCGCTTCCGTCAAACTCATTCAAGCCTTCATTCACATTTTTGACCGCATGGGAGTGCACGATGTCCATGATTACCGCGATGCCCATTTTGTGCGCGGTATTAATCAGGGATTTGAGTTCCTCCGGAGTGCCAAATCGAGACGAGGGCGCAAAGAAGTTGGACACATGATAGCCAAATGAACCATAATAGGGATGCTCCATCACTGCCATCATTTGAATGGCATTGTAGCCCGATGCTTTTATTCTGGGCAGGATATTTTCTTCGAATTCCCGATAAGTACCAACTCCCGCCTTTTCTTGAGCCATTCCTACGTGGCATTCATAGATCAGGGGCATGGAAGCAGCTTCATCGAGGTGGAAGTTTTCATCTGTCCAGCGGAATTCATCCTCCGGGAACCAAAGTTGGGCTGTGAAGTCATGCGTCTCGGTATCCTGCACGACTCGACGCGTATAGGCAGGAATTCGATCCAAGTCCCGGCCTTTGGCATCGATGACACGTACTTTGATTTTACTCTGATGCAGGAAAGTGTGCTTGTATTGCTCAAAAGGTAGGAAAATCTCCCAATCGCCACGGTGATTGCGCTTCATGGAGTGAGACTCTCGATCCCACCAGTTGAAGTCACCCATCAGAAACAATTGTCTGGCAGCGGGAGCCCATTCCCGATATACCCAACCTCGGCGTATGGGTTCCCAGTGGACGCCATAGTATTGGTGTAAATTGGCAAACTCGAGAATGCTACCCATGGCTTGCTCGATTTCATGAATTGCCTTGTAAAAGCGGTCAGTTCGCTCCTGAATCTTATCTGCAAAAGGCTCAAGCCAGGATTCGTCTTGGATTAATGCTAAGGTGTTTTTGCTCACAAAAAGTAGGGTTTTATTGATCTCAAATTAGGGAAAATAATATGATTATTTGCTATCATGCCAGTAGTTCAAACGGCCTCGAATAGATTCGACTAGCTCATTATCTGTCGCTCGGAAATCGAATTCTCCTCCCTTATCCAATTTATAGGTTAACAATCATAGAGCGAAGTCGAATGAGCTTAATATAATTTGGTTACTGGTTTGAAAGCAAACATTCATAAAAATTAATGAGGATCGGAAATAATAAGCAAAAATTTTCAGTATTTGATGGGGGTTAAAATGTATTTATCAATTCCTTGAAATATTTGGGCCTCGACTTCGCTCGGCCATCGAATCGAAGAGGTTTTATAACAGAGAGGGGGAAGAGAGCGGCGCAGCCGCTCTCTTCCCCCTCTCTGTTTAAATAGAACAATGCATCGTTCACCGAGCGAAGCCGAGGTGAGAAGAACCTAGGTTTTTCCCTTACTCAAGTTTTTCAAAGCCTCGAAATCTCGATTAATCAGGGCTTTTTTTTTAGCTCTTGACCAATTTTGAACTTGCTTTTCTCTCTTAAATGCTTCATCAATCCTTTCAAAAGTTTCATAATAAACTAATTCAACAGGCAGGTGTTTTCGTGTGAAATTCGCTCCTTCACCTAAATGATGTTGTTCAAGTCTCTTTTCTAGATTTTTAGTGCTTCCCACATAATAGAGCCCATTTCCACATTTAAGGATATACATAAAAGCCTCCATAACTTTAAAAATACAAAAAGCAGTTCAGTTTTGAAGATTATAAATGGCTGAAAAAGGTTAATTAATGCTTCTCATACACCATCTCTGGCTCCAACACTTCCACGTTGCCGGCCTCATTAATGTAGTCAAGCGTTACCTGTTTGGTTTCATTGATGAGCATGGGATCGTACTTTGCTGCTACACGAATGTAATTCTCGGTGAAGCCATGCATTTTTCCTCCGTCTATATCCTCTTCGAAAAGCACTGTAAAGGTTTTTCCTAGATTTTCTTCGTAGAACTTCCTTCTTTTCTTTTCTGATAAGATTCGGAGCATTTTTGACCGCTCATTTCGCTTTTTCATCGGAACCACGCCATCCATTTCAATTGCACGGGTATTAGCACGCTCGGAGTAAGTGAAAACATGGAGGTAGGAGATATCCAAATCGTTCAGGAAATTGTAGGTTTCAAGGAAAAGCTCATCAGTCTCGCCTGGAAATCCGACGATCACATCGACTCCAATACATGCATGAGGCATTAGTGTTTTGATTTTGCTGACACGGTCTTCATAAAGTTCCCGCAAATAACGTCTTCCCATTTTCCGAAGAATGGTATTGGACCCGGATTGCAGTGGAATATGGAAATGAGGCACAAAGCGCTCGGATCTGGAAACAAATTCAATGATCTCATTCGTCAGCAGGTTGGGCTCAATGGACGAGATTCGAAAACGGTCAATTCCATCGACTTGATCCAAGGCAAAAACCAAATCTGCAAAGCGTTCCTGTCGCTTGCCTTCCACGATTCCAAAATCCCCGATATTAACCCCAGTTAAAACCACTTCCTTTACATCTGTCGATGCAATCTCTAGCGCAGACTCCAATACAGAAGCGATGGTATTGCTTCGGCTTTTGCCCCGTGCGAGGGGAATGGTGCAAAATGCGCAACCATAATTGCAGCCATCTTGAACTTTCAAGAAAGTCCGGGTGCGATCATTGATAGAGTAGGCATTGTTGAATGAATTAGCCTCAGAGATTTCGCTGGCAAGTACTTTTGCTTCCTGCTCCTTAGCAAAGTCACCGAGCAATTCGTGAAGTCGGAATTTTTCAGCAGCTCCCAAGACAGCATCCACACCTTTAATCTCTGAGATTTCACGTGGCTTTAATTGTGCATAGCATCCGATGATAGCCACATAAGAATCAGGGGAAATCTTTTTGGCTTCCTTGACAATCTTTTTGCACTTCTTGTCCGCATTCTCGGTAACAGAGCAAGTGTTGATGATGAAAATATCCGGATTCTCCTGGAAATCCACCTTTTGAAAGCCTCGATCTTCAAACTGACGGCTAATAGTGGAAGTCTCTGAGAAATTCAGCTTACATCCTAATGTATAAAAGGCTACCTTTTTCACAATTTTCCCCTTGATAATGAAGCTGCAAAGGTAAGTAATCTTACCTTCTTTTCAATTTTGGTAAAAAAGTCTCCAAAATTCATGGTTTTTCAGGATTTGGGTGTTTAAAAAGCTTATTTCCTTGAAAAAAGTATAAATTTTTCAAAAATCTAGATGAAAAATAGGCCGAAAGCTTTTTCAAGTCAGTATTTTCCTATTTTTGTTGGTGTAAATTTAAACCACATACTTGTAGATATGGCAACATTAAGACAACAAGCATTGGCAATGGTTCAGTCCAGGCCAAGAGTGAAAGTTGAAGCTCCAGCTTTAAAAATCTCTGACTTTTTTGGTACAAACGTTTTTGGTTTGAACCAAATGAAGCAATCCCTAGCACCTTCTGTATATAAGAAAGTGATGGAGGCGGTTGATAAAGGTTCCAAAATTGATTCCGCAACAGCCGAGGAGGTTGCATCCGCAGTCAAAACTTGGGCTCTTTCTAAAGGAGTCACACACTACACTCACTGGTTCCAGCCATTGACCGGGTCTACCGCTGAAAAGCATGATTCGTTCTTTGATGCCCATGCAGGTCTTGAAAAATTTAAAGGTTCCGCACTTGTTCAGCAAGAGCCAGATGCCTCTTCATTCCCAAATGGTGGTATTAGATCTACTTTCGAAGCACGTGGGTATACCGCTTGGGATCCCTCTTCTCCGATTTTCATCTTTGAGAAGACGCTTTGTATTCCAACCATCTTCGTGTCTTACACAGGAGAAGCGCTAGATTACAAGACTCCTCTTCTTAAGTCACTCGAGGCAGTGAATGATGCAGCCGTTGCTATTTGCCAGTTATTTGATAGAAATGTACGAAAAGTGTCTCCGTCTTTGGGTGTAGAACAGGAGTACTTTGTGATCGATAAGGCTCTTTTCTCAGCTAGACCTGATTTGGTGATGGCAGGCCGCTCTGTATTTGGTCATAATCCGGCCAGAGGTCAGCAATTGGAAGATCATTATTTCGGTTCGATTCCTACCCGCGTGAAGGACTTCATGGTGGATTTTGAAATCGAAGCGCACAAATTGGGCATCCCGGTTTCTACCAGACACAATGAGGTAGCTCCAGGTCAATTTGAAGTAGCTCCAGTTTTCGAAGAAATCAACAAGGCCGTAGATCACAATCAATTGTTGATGGATCTAATGGATAAAGTAGCTGAGAAGCATGGCTTGAAAGTACTTTTCCATGAGAAACCTTTCGCAGGAGTAAATGGATCTGGTAAGCACAACAACTGGTCTCTAATCACAGATACCGGTGTGAATCTTTTCCAGCCTAGCAACTCAGCAAGAGAGAATCTCCAGTTTTTGACTTTCTTGGTGGCTACAGTGAAAGCAGTTTACGATCACTCGGATTTGCTAAGAGCTAGTATTGCATCGGCAGGTAACGATTTCCGTTTAGGTGCCAATGAGGCTCCTCCGGCAATTATTTCTGTATTCTTGGGTGAGACTCTGACATCTGTATTGGATGAGCTTGAGAAAAACGGAAATATCAAGATCGAGAAGGGTGACAATATGTACATGAAGTTGGGTATCTCCAAGATTCCTGAGATCATCCTTGACAATACCGATAGAAACAGAACTTCTCCATTTGCATTTACAGGAAATAAGTTTGAGTTCCGTGCAGTAGGTTCAAGCGCCAACTCAGCCGGTCCAATGGCGACCTTGAATGTGATTGTGGCTGAAGTACTTCGTCAGATGATGAAAGACATTGAGAAGGAGATTGGATCCGGAAAGGAAAAGAAGATTGCAATCGTCAATGTGCTTCGAAAATATATCAAGGATTCTAAGAAAATTCGATTCGAAGGTGATGGATATTCCGAAGAGTGGGAGAAAGAAGCTGCAAAGCGCGGACTTTCTAACTTGAAAAATACAGCTGAAGCATTGGATGTTTACATGAAAAAAGAGACAAAAGAGCTCTATTCAAGACACAATGTGATGAATGAGTTGGAAATTCATGCACGCCATGAGATTATGCTTGAAGACTTCATCAAGAAGGTGCAGATCGAAAGTCGTGTAATGGGTGATTTGGCATTGAATCACGTGATTCCTACTGCAATTTTGTATCAAAATAAGCTCATCGAAAATGCGAATGGAATGAAGGGTCTTGGACTTGACAACTCCGCTGCTATCGAGACTATCAAAGATGTGTCCCGTCATATCGAAGCCGTGAAGTCAAATGTAAATGCCATGATCGATGCCCGTCGAAAACTCAACAAGGAAGAGGATATCGTGAAGCGTGCAAAAGGATATCAGAAAGAGGTGAAAGAGGCATTCTTTGATAAAATACGCTATGCGGTCGATAAACTTGAACTTCTTGTGGATGATGAAAGCTGGCCATTGGTGAAATACCGTGAGATGCTATTCATTAGATAATTGATCGAATCAAAATAAATTAAAAGGTCATTTCTTCGGAAATGGCCTTTTTTATTTCAGAATAAACTTAAACCTTTCATTCTAATGTTCGCTGTTCACAAAAAAATATTCGGATAATCCTTAAAATACTTAAACAAAATTTTATTTCACTCTATTTTTTCTTGGATAATTTTTAATGAATCCAAGGTGTGAGTTTCAAAATGTTGATTAAGATGTTTTTATTCGAATAAAAAATTGATCGTAAAAGATTAACTTTTAAAAAAAAATTAAAAAAGTTTTGCTATTTTTCATAATAAAATAATAATATTGTTTTTCTAAATATTTCGAATTACCTAGATTTACTTAAGTCTTAATAAGATCTGTGTTCTTTATTCAGTAGAAAAGTCGGTTTTTATGACTTTTGATCAAATAAGATTTTAACAAAACTGTTTCGCTTATGAAGCATTCCTCACAATTAACCCAGTTTAAAACCAAGTCCGGACAGCCGGCAAATCAATTTCAATTATTTCTAACTTCTTATTACCAGCTATGAGAAAAATTTTATCAATCTCGTATGGGTTGGCTTTTATGCTCTTATTTAGCATACAAGCTTATTCCCAGACACGCATCCTGACAGGTACTGTTGTGGGTGAAGCGGATGGTTTACCTATCCCTGGTGTGACGGTCCTAGACAAGACCAACCAGACCGGTACGACCACAGATGTGGACGGAAAGTATTCGATCAGTGTAAGTGATAATTCTGTTTTGGTATTTTCCTTTATTGGATATGCTTCACAGGAATTCACCGTAGGAAACCAGTCAATTATCAATGTAACCCTTGCTGAGGATATCTCTGAGCTGGGCGAATTCGTCGTTACATCCTTTGGTATGGAGCGAAATCAAAAGGCGCTCGGTTATTCCGTTACTCAGTTGGGAGGGGATAAGTTTACAGAGTCTCGTACCGTGAACGTGGGTAATGCCCTTACCGGTAAAGTGGCTGGTGTAAATGTAACACCTCCGGCGACTGGTGCAGCAGGATCTACTCGCGTCGTGATTCGAGGTGGTTCTTCTTTGACAGGAAATGATCAGCCCTTGTATGTGGTCAATGGTGTTCCGATTGAGTCCGGAAACCTTGGTTCCGCAGGTATATGGGGTGGAAATGACGGTGGTGATGGTCTTGCAGCTATCAACCCAGATGATATTGAGAGTTTAACGGTACTAAAAGGTAATACCGCTGCTGCGCTTTATGGAGCACGTGCAGCAAATGGTGTTATTTTGATCACTACCAAATCAGGTAGCGCTCGAAAAGGGATTGGTATCTCTTTCAACTCCAACTTTACTATGGAGTCTGTGGTTGATGAAACCAATTTTCAGCGGATCTACGGTCCAGGTGAAAATGGAAGAAAGCCTCTAACTCAAGATGAGGCAATCAACAATGCCATTAATGGATGGGGTGCTCCTTATGACGGATCTCAGACTGTTCAGTTTGATGGAGTTCAGCGGCCATACTCATTTTTGGGAGAAGATTTCAATGATTTCTATAGAAATGGAATGACTTGGAACAATTCCATCGCCTTGTCCGGTGGAAATGAGAATACAACCTACCGTTTTGCCTTTTCTAATTTGACCAACAATGATGTAGTGCCAAATGCAGGTTTCGACAGAAATGTGGCTAACATCAATGTAAACAGTAAGCAAGGTAAATTTACCTTGGCAGTGACCGGTCAGTATTCCAAGCAAACTGCTACTAATCGTCCAAGACTTTCTGACTCTCCAGGAAATGCCAACTTCTCCATGGTGGTGAAGCCAGGTAATATTCCTTTATCAGTTATCAGAGGTGATCAAAATAAGCCTGGTGCATTGCCAGACGGAAACGAGCTTCGTTATCAGTCAAATGTTTTCCAGACTAACCCTTACTGGGCAGTTTACCAGTGGGGAAGAGAAGATGTGACCGATCGTATCATGGGTAACATGTCCCTTCGATATGACTTCACTGATTGGTTGTATGCACAGGGTCGATTCGGAACAGACTTCCAAATCCGTGACGAGTATGCTTTCGAAGCTTATGGTACAGCCTTTAAGCCACGTGGAAGTTACAATACTACTATGAGAACCATCCAAGAAACCAATGCTGATTTCTTGATCGGTTTTGATAAAACATTCGGTGATTTCAGTGTGGATGGATTCCTTGGTTCTAACATCATGCGTAGAACTATCGAAAGTCAGCGAGGTGGTGGTAATGACCTAGTTGTACCATTCTTTCACTCAGTGACCAATGTAGCTGCACCAACCTTCGGATATGGATTCTCTGAATTGGGGATCAATTCCTACTTCGCCGCTGCAAACGTAGGCTACAAGAATGTGATTTTCTTGAACTTGACTGGTCGTCAAGATCAATTCTCTACACTTTCTCCAGCAAACAGTAAGTTGTTCTATCCTTCTGTAGGTTTGTCTGCTGTCATTTCAGATATGATTGTTCTTCCTGAGTTTGTCACCTTTGCTAAGATTCGTGGTAACTGGGGACAAGTAGGTGGAGGTGCTCCAAATCCTTATGCACTTAACTTGCAATATGGATTGGTAGGCGCGGGACACCTTGGTGCGAACCTTGGACAGATCAACAATGGTTCTATTCCAAACTCTGGTCTATCACCTTATACTTCTACAGAATATGAAATTGGTGCAGATTTAAGATTCTTCGAAAATCGGTTGGGTATTGATGTCGCTTACTACAGAAGAAGAACTACTGATGATATCTTGAATCAGGGTATTTCTGCTACTTCTGGATTTGGCTCTACAACCGTTAACATCGGTGAACTGGAAAACAGAGGTATTGAGCTTTTGATCAATGCAACACCAATTATCGCAGGCGATTTTCAGTGGAATGTTTCCTTCAACTTTGCAAACAACGTTTCCGAAGTACTTAGCTTGGGAACCAACGCCGCTGGCGACCCTGTAGAATTCATCAACTTGGATGAAGCAAGAACAAGAAGAGAGCGAATCCGACATATTGTAGGCCAGCCATTGGGTATGATTACCGGATTCAAGCATTTAGAAATTGACGGTCAGAAAGTATATGATGCCAATGGATTCCCGGTAACTACTCCTGGATTTGAGACTATCGCAGAAGGGCGTCATCCTATCTCAGGTGGTATCACCAATACATTCACTTGGAAAGGTTTCCGTTTGATGACTTTGATTGACTTCAGAAGAGGTGGTTCAGTGATGTCAGGTACCAATTACTTTGCATATCAGTTTGGATTGCATCAGAATACACTGCAGGGAAGAGATGGCAATTTGACTGTGTCCGGTGTGACTCCTGAAGGAACCCCTGGAACATGGACTATTCCTGCTGATCCAAGTAACCCTAATAATTACTTGATCGATCAGTATTGGCAGCGATATGCTCAGGTGACTGAAAATGTGGTTTATGACGCTTCATTCGGTAAGCTTCGTGAGCTTTCATTCGGTTATACTTTCCCACGTACGTTTGTAGAAAAGACTCCATTCCAGTCACTTTCACTTTCATTCGTAGGAAGAAACTTGGCGATCCTTTGGTCTAAAGTGCCAAATATTGATCCTGAAGCAGCTTACACCGTTTCCGGAAATTCTCAGGGTCTGGAATACTTCGCTGTACCAGCTAATAGAAGCTTCGGTTTTAATCTTTCTGCAAACTTCTAAGTCGGCTCAACCCTAAACTATTTAAACAATGAGAATATCAAATAAAATAACAGGTCTGATGTTGGCTTCCATGCTATTTGCTACTTCTTGTAGCGAGCAGGATCTTTTGGACTTGAATATAAATCAGAACGCAGTCGAAGATATCGATATGCAGTACCTGTTTTCCTTGGGTACACTTCGTATAGGAGGGGAGTATGAAAATACTCGTGCAAATATGCTCTATGCTGCCACGATGATCCAGCATACTGCATCTACTGCTGGATACTTCAGTGGTGATAAGTATTTCTACAATGCACAATATTCTGGTGCTTACATGGAGCGTCATTTTACGGATGTGATTCGGCTTTTCTCTGAGGTAATCAGAAAGACAGCTGATGATCCAAATGAGGCAAATGTCAATGCTGCAGCGACTATCCTTCGGGTATTTGACCTGCACAGAATGACCGATATGTATGGAGATATTCCTTACACTCAGGCTGGATATGGCCTGGAGGCAGAGGAAAATTGGTTCCCTACTTATGAGCCTCAGCAAGAGGTGTATAACAAAATGATCGATGATCTAAGAGCAGCTCGAGACCGTTTCTCCGCTTCAGCGAGACCTTTAGGAGCTCAGGATTTCATCTATTTTGGAGACACCGATAAGTGGAAGAAGTTTGCTAACTCTCTTCTTATGAGAATGGCAATGAGAATCAGCAATGTAGACCCTGCTAAAGCTCAGGAAGTATTTACTGAGGCTAATAGCAGCGGCGCTTTTACCAGCAATGATGATATCGCCTATATCCACTACGCTCCGGGACCTCAAGGAGTCAACCGAAATGGTCTGAACGATGGATATTGGAATACTTACAAGTACTCTAGAGACTGTAAGATCTCTGACACCTTCATGAGCTGGATGGATGCCAATAATGATCCTCGTAAAATGATCATCACGGGAGGTATTGGAAATCCAGAGGATGCGTCTACTTGGATTACCGAGCCTGAAGCACAAATCGGTTTGCCGAATGGATACAATTCCACCAATTTAGTAGAGGCAGTTCCTCCAGGTACCTTGGATGGATTCAGTGTAGTGCAGCAAAATTTCTCTATGCTTAATCTGAAGTATCTTGATTGGGAAGATCCTTACTACTTGATCTCCTATGCAGAAGTTGAGCTGATGAGAGCTGAAGCTGCTTTGAAAGGTTGGATCGGCGGAAGTGCTGAATCTCACTTCAATGCAGGTGTGGCAGCAGCCATCAATGCTTGGACTTTATTTGATCCTTCTTTCGCAGTTCCTGCAGAAGATATCGATGCCTACATAGCTGGAAGAGGTTTTGGTGCGGCTTCTGATGAAGATAAAATGCGCCTGATCGGAGAGGAGTACTGGGCCGCTACCTACCTAAATGATATCGAATCTTGGTCCAACTGGAGACGTACAGGATATCCTGAATTGACTCCAACACAGGATCCAAATGCCTGGGAAGGCAACTTCATTCCAAGAAGATTGATCTACTGGGAGACCGAAATCGGTGCTAACCCTGATAATTACCAGGCTGCTGTATCAAGAATGGGCGGAGATCTATTCGCGACCCGTATCTGGTGGGATGGCGGAAATTAATTTTCTGTTAATTTGATTTGATTGCAGAGGTTTTGATTCATTTCAAAACCTCTGTCTTTTTTAACTTGCCTCAAAAAAACTCACACATGCGAATTCTTACTTTAGGCCTAGTCCTTTTTGTTATTTCCTGCAGCAATCCGAAACCTGAATCGGATGCAAATCTGACGGATAAAAATTACCACATCGTTGGCTATGTAGCTGGTTGGAAAACCGTAAAAGCCAATCGAATTCCTGCTGAAAAGCTTACCCATATCAACTATGCTTTCGCAGATGTAAGAGAGGGATTGGTACAAAATATGGAAGGAAAAAGCGAGAGAGACAGTTTGAATTTTTTGGAGCTTCATAAGTTGAAAACCATAAACCCTGACTTAAAAATCTTAGTGTCTATCGGAGGATGGACCCATTCCAAAGGCTTTTCCGAAGCTGTATCCACTCCGGAAGGAATCAAGAAGTTGACAAAGTCTGGAATAGATTTTTTGATTAAGTACGACTTGGATGGTCTGGACTATGACTGGGAATACCCTGGTCTTCCCGGTGATAATAACCCCTACAAGCCCGAGGATAAGGAAAACTTCGTGTCTATGCTGAAGAGCTTCCGGGAGGCATTGGATTCTCTTGGCTCTGTAACAGGCAAAAAGTACCTAAGCACCATTGCTTCTGGTGGATTCCGTCGTTATCTGGAAGTAAATGACCTAGCGGCGGCACAAGAGTACCTGGACGTCATTAATATTATGGCGTACGACTTCTACACCGCCGGTGATAAAGTCACAGGGCATCATTCAAATCTTTATCCTCATGGAGCAAAAGGGCGCTCCGCCCAAACTACCGTTGAGGAGCACATAGAATTTGGGGTCCCGTCCGAAAAATTGGTTCTTGGTGTTCCTTTTTATGGGAGAATGTGGAAAAATGTTCCTCCAGATGAAAATGGGCTTTTTCAGTCCGGAGATTTTGAAATGGGCTTGCCATATCATCAAATTTTTGCTCTTTCTAAGACCTCACATTATGTAAGATTCTGGGATGAAAAAGCAAGCGTTCCGTATTTATATTCTGCAAAAGATTCAGCCTGGATTACCTATGAAGACACGGAGTCTTTAGCGGAAAAAATGAAATTTATCAAAGAAAATAAGCTGGCAGGTGCGATGTTCTGGGAGATGAGCGAAGATAATACACGCAGCTTGCTCAATGCTGTATATGATGGATTAAACCCAAAGCCTAATACACCCAAAAATTAACCTACATTATGTTCAAAAAAACTGGTTTTCTTTCTATCGCTTTTTTTATCTCCATTGTTTCTTTTGCTCAAAACTATGATGTAATCATCATCGGAGGAGGGGCAAGTGGAACTGCTGCAGGACTTGCATCGGCTCGCAATGGAGCCAATACGCTAATCATCGAAGAAGGACCCTGGTTGGGGGGAATGCTAACTGCTGCTGGTGTCTCTGCCATCGATGGGAATCATCGCCTTCCTTCAGGTATTTGGGGGGAGTTTCGAGCGAAATTGATAGAACACTATGGCTCCCAACAAGCAATGTCTACCGGATGGGTTAGTAATACGCTTTTTGAACCTAAAGTAGGGAATCAGATTTTCCAGCAAATGGTAGCTGAAACCAAAGGACTCGAAGTCAACTTTAATACCTATTGGCAAAGTGCCGATTATACCAATGGACTATGGAAAGTAAGTGCAGACAAAAACGGCCAAAGTCTGGAGTTTTGGGCTCCGATCCTGATTGATGCTACCGAGTTGGGAGATGTCGCTGCAAGTTTGGGGGTTGAATACCGTCTTGGAATGGATGCCCGTGATGAGATCGGAGAGGCTTTTGCACCGGAGCAGGCCAATGATATCGTCCAAGACCTTACCTATGTAGTGACCTTGAAGGATTTTGGACAAGGTTCTGACAAAACAATTCCTAAGCCGGCTAATTATGACCCAGCCGAATTTGCCTGTGCCTGTGCCCATGCGGATCCAATCACGGATGAAGATCCAACGCTTGACTGTCAAAAGATGCTGGACTATGGCAAGCTTCCCAATGGAAAATACATGATCAACTGGCCAAACTGTGGCAATGATCACTATGTCAATCTGGTCGAACTATCGCCTGAGGAGCGTGAAAAGGAACTTGAAAAAGCCAAGCAAACCAGCTTACGCTTTATCTATTACATTCAGCATGAATTAGGTTTCAAGCATTTGGGAATTGCAACGGATGAATATCCTACTGAGGATGGTTTACCCATGATTCCTTATCATCGTGAATCACGTCGATTCCGAGGAATGGTGGATTTCACCCTTCCTTTTGTCTGTACTCCTTATGATGCACCTAGTCCTTTATATCGCACAGGAATTGCCGTAGGAGACTACACTATTGACCATCATCATAAAAAGAATCTAGATGCGCCGGCCATTGACTTTATCAAGATCCGTGTTCCTTCCTACAATGTCCCTCTCGGAGCCTTGGTGCCAAAATCCCAATCAGCATTAATTCTTGCTGAGAAGAGTATCTCTGTTTCCAATATTGTCAATGGGGCATCTAGGCTTCAGCCGGTCGTTTTGGGAATTGGGCATGCTGCTGGGGTATTGGCATCAATAGCTGCTGAGCAGCAGAAAAGTCTTCAGGAAATTTCCATCAGGGAAGTTCAACAGGCTCTTCTGGATCAAAAGGCCTATATCATGCCCTTTTTGGATATGAATCCCGAGGACCCACATTTTCAGGCAATGCAACGAATCGGTGCTTCGGGCATTCTGAAAGGGGAGGGGGTTCCGTATCTGTGGGCAAACCAAACCTGGTTTTACCCTAATAGAAGGGTGACAGAATTTGAGTTAATTCAGGGCTTGAGACCTTTTTCTGATTCTTTGGAGGCTTTTTGGGGTGCTAGTGGAGCCTACCTGACTGGTGAACGCTTCCAGGTACTTTTAAACCTAATATCTGAAATCTCCTTGAAAGATTTGGCTGATGCTTGGACTGATGCCGGGCTGCCGGGAAGTTTTACCACCGAGAAGGAATTGAACCGAAGAGAAGTATCTGTCTTGCTGGATAGTACGATTAAACCTTTCGAAAGAGAAGTCGATTGGAATGGAGACTTGAAATAATTTTTCTTTCCTTGTAGCGTAAATCTCAAAACATCCGTTCTTAGGCAAACGGATGTTTTTTTGATTTTGATAGGCTTCAGTTGAAGATCAACAGCCTTGAAAATCGAGAAAGCAGAATTAAATCAAGAAGTGAAATAGGTAAAAAATCGACGGAGATAGACCTTGTGGTATGGTGATTTCTCCAAATAGAATTACGCATTGAATTGGTCAGACCAAGAGTTGATTGACGGTTGCAAACGTCGCTCAGCAAAAAGTGAGGAATTATTTTTTAAGAAATACTATGGCTATGTCATGGGTATCAGTCTTTCCTATGCCAAAGATCGGGACCTAGCCCAAGAAATAGTCAATGATTCTTTTCTGAAGTTTTTTGGATCCATCGAAAGCCTCACAGATCATCAGGCCGTCAAGCCCTGGCTTCGTCGAATTACCGTGAATACAGCGATTGATTGGTACAGGAAAAATAAAAAGTACAGTCAACAGCAGGAAATTAATGAGCAAAATGAGGTCTTTCATGAAGTCCATGCTATAAGTGATATGGCTTATGAAGACTTGGTAAAACTGCTCCATCAGCTTCCCGAAGACCACTATTTGGTGTTCAGTCTTTATGAGGTGGAAGGCTACAGTCATCGGGAAATCGGTGAAAAAATGGGGATTACAGAAAGCTCTTCTAGGGTTTATCTGGCTAGAGCGAAAGCTCGATTAAGAGAATTAGTAGAAATGCACCTGAAGGAATATGCAGGAAGATAAAATATCAAAAGAAATAGCCGATTCTCTTCGAAAGCATCAAGAGAACCATCCTCAAGCTTATGAGGCAGGAGCTTGGGAGGCTTTTGAAAAAAGCAGGAAATCGGGTGGTTTTCCATGGCTGCCTGTCTTTATTAGTGGAATTGCAGCATGCCTTCTGCTTGGGCTGGGTTATACCTGGATCTCTCAGGATTTTCAGTCAGATAGTATTGAGCAAAATGAGGTGATTACAAGTACAGAATCTGAATTTGAGCTCCCAACTACTCCCGCTCAAGTTGACTCTATTTCAAAAGAGGAACTAGAAATCAGAACTAATCCAGTAGCTCCGGAAAATTTGATTGCTGAATCTTCCAAAGAAAGCTCCATAGAGTCTGTTAAATCAGAAAATACAGAACAGTCTATTTCAAATTTTCCAAATAAAGAATTGATCGGGGATTCTGGAATTCCTAAAGAAAAAACGAGTGATATTCCATTCAAATCATTGTCTGAAGCAGAGTTCAAACAAAAACTTCTGGCAGGAGACTGGTCGAATTCGAGTAACTCAGAAGCCAAAAATTCATACTACCGAAATAGAGATTTGGCTGATTCTTCTGAAATAAGCGATAAGATTGATGAGACTTCATGGAATATTGCCTCAGCAGAGGAAGAAAAAAGGTCAAAAAATTCTAAAGCTATCGCTTGGGAAGTTGGGGTGGCTCCTGCATTTGGTGGAGGCACAGGCGATGGAGGTGGACAGGTTTCTAGCAGCAGTCTGGGCTTGGGAATGGCATTGGCCGTTCCTGTGACAGAGAAAATTAGACTAGGAACCGGTTTGGCCTTGAATACTCTTAGCCAGCAAAGTGAAGTGGCATTCTCACCAGCAAATGCCTTTGCAAGTTCTATCGCACCTTCTGAAGAAAGAATTACCGTCAATCAGGCTCAAGTGGAACTTCCGCTTTTTGTTCAATATCCAATCAATCCAAGTAATACTATTTCCATAAGAGCTGGATTTTCTTCTATCTATGCCATCAATCAGCAAGCCGATGTGGAGTCTTCTTTTACAAGGCAGGTTGTTGTGGCAAATGATGCGGCGAATTCGAGTATCAATGATTCTAGAATCATTCAAGAGTCAGTGGTACAAAATACTTCCTTGGAACCCGCCAATCAACGGTTTTACCCTTTTGCTACAGCAAATTTTGGATTGAATATTCAGCTGCTGGAAAGCAAAAATGTCAACTATGTCTTGATGCCATTTTACAATCTCCCATTGACAGACTTTACGGGTTTTGGTGAAAATCCCGGTCTGGTAGGCGCGTCTTTCAAAGTTAATTTTGGGAAATAAAGGGTTTAAAACTTTTCGAAATAACCTGTGATTTAAGTCTTCCGACCTGCCTTCGGTCAAGTGGGATTGTACCTTTTTTAATGCTTTCTTCTAACACTATTTTTAAACTATCTCAATCTTTTCGGCATCCTATTTTTATTTCCATTTAAAGATCTTGGACCAGCACCGGCATTAATGGTTAATGTTTTTTCACCAGATTGAATTGTTCCTCTTTGCCTTAGGCTAAAATATTTCGTGACTTCAGTACTGTTTCTTTACTTTTTGCAGTTTCCGGGTAGAAAAATCGTCGTATTGTTTCGTAGTTGTTGGCACAAAAAAAAACCGGAGCAATTGTGCCCCGGTCTTAATTCATTGTGATGGGATTTTTAGATCCCGAAATAGTTGGTAATAAGTTGAAGGTCCAGCTCCTTGGATGTTTCAGTTGCACCTTCATTTCCTTTCAGAATTAGCGTGTAAACAAACCTATCCCTGATTTCGACACCATCGATTTGAAGAAGTGATTCTCCGTTTTCGACGGATTTTACATCAATGTCATAAATCCCTGGCTGCAGCTCTGCAAAATCTGTGATATCCTGGAACTTAACATTTGGAGTGATCGGCGTAGTTAATCCCGAAAACTCGACATAGATCTCTCCCAGTTCTGAGGAAAGGTGTGCAAATCGAAGTTGTGCTAAATCTGCCACGGGGTCTTCCCATACATCTTCGACTAGGGTAGATTCGAGCTGATCATCTTTACTGCTAAGGAAAATCGAATAGACTTTATCCACTTCAAGAGTGACATTTTGCTCTAAAAGGCTGCTGGTACTCGAAGCACTGGTGTAGCGCATCAGACGCTCACCGATGAAAAAAGGGCTATAGGCGATGAATTCAGAAAACCCTAATGGCTGCTGTGTTACCTGATTGTTGTCGGCGAAAATATTAAGGTCAGGAGCCGTAGCAGATCCCTGATAGATGGAGACATAAGCTGCTGGTGTAGGATCAGGAATGTCAATGTCATCCAAACAGGAAGTTGCCAATAAAGCCAAGCCGCCGAAAGCCAAGGACTTCAAGGCAATTGATTTGAAAATGGATACTGGGTTTTTAATCATAATTGTGCTAGTAATTGGTTTTTCTCCTAGACGCAAAAAAGCCGTGATTCGCTTCAACCACGGCTTAATTTTTATCATTTTTTGTCTTTATTCCTCGGGGTAGGGGATGTAGACAAAACTGGTAAAGGCTCCGTCCATCACAAATAGACAGCAGAACTCATCAGGATCTTTGAATGCTTTCTTAAAATCCTCAAGAGCATCCTCGGCTATCAGCTTTCGCTGCACAAATTCATCGACGTAGGTGATGAAATAATTCCATTCGAGGTTTTTCTCTACCTTCCCCAAAAACAACTTTCCGATGGGTTGCATTTCCTTGGAAATCGGGAAAATAGGGAAATCTGAAAATCCTCTTGACTTGACCTGATAGGCAGCCTCTTTGAGTACATCTGAGATTTTTACAAAATCACTACTGATTGTACCCAAGTATTTTCCGTTGAGTTCGGGATCGTTAAAGTCAGAAATCATGGCTTTAAGGTTAATCGTACAACATTTTCTACATGATAGGTCTGAGGGAACATGTCTACAGGCTGAATTCGTTCCACTTGGTATTTTTCAGCTAGCAAAGCTACGTCTCTAGCCTGTGTGGCTGGGTTACAAGAGACATAAACGATCGTAGGGGCAGCAAGGCGAAGCAGCATTTTCACTACATCTTCGTGCATTCCTGCTCGTGGCGGATCAGTGATAATTACATCCGGAGCTGCATGCTTCGCAATGAATTCTTCATTGAGCACATCTTTCATGTCACCTGCATAGAATTGCGTGTTTGTGATTCCATTGATTTCGGAATTCAATTTCGCATCCTCGATCGCAGCTTCCACATACTCGACACCGATTACTTGTTGGGCTTGTTTGGCTACAAAATTTGCAATGGTACCTGTCCCAGTATAAAGGTCATAGACTACTTCATCCCCTTTGAGCTCTGCAAAATCCCTCGCAACTTTATACAGTTCGTATGCCTGATCAGAGTTGGTCTGATAAAATGACTTCGGACCAATTCTAAACTTGAGCCCTTCCATTTCTTCCTCGATGTAAGGTAAGCCTGCGAAGGTTACCAATTCTAAATCATGAAAGGTTTCGTTTCCTTTGGTATTGATGACATAGAGGAGGGAAGTGATTTCCGGGAATTTTGACTTCATAAACTCCATCACAAGCTGAATATTCTCCGCATCATCTTCACCAAACTGGACAATCACCATGGTTTGATCCGTAGATGTAGTCCGGATGATAAGATTTCGAAGCAAACCTACCTGATTTCGAATGTCATAGAAGCTCAGTCGGTTTTTGAGGGCAAATTCTCGAAGGCTATTTCTCACATCATTTGAAAGACCACCCTGCAGGTAGCAATGATCAATATCAATGATCTTGTCAAACATTTTAGGTATGTGAAAACCCAATGCATTTCGCTCAAATTCCTCTCCTGATCGGATCTGCTCGATGGTCAGCCATTTTTTATTCGAGAAAGTGAAATCCAGTTTATTCCGGTAGTAGCGGGTATTTGCAGATCCTAAAATTGGTAAGACCTCGGGGATAGGAACTTTGGCAATTCGCTCAAATTGATCGACTACCTGCTGCCTTTTGTAGGTCTTTTGCAGATCATAATTGATGTGCTGCCATTTGCAGCCGCCGCAAGTCCCGAAATGCGCACAAAATGGCTCAACTCTATCTTTGGAGTATTGGTGGAAATGTACGGCTTCCCCCTCCATAAAGGAGCTTTTTCCCTTGGTGATCCGTACGTCTACAATGTCTCCCGGGGCGACGTTCCCCACAAAAACTACCTTGCCATCATGATGCCCGATGCATTTCCCCTCGGAGGCAATGCGCTCAATGGTCACCTCAGTGATGATTTTGTTTTTCATTTTTCTCGACATGGCTGCAAAATTAGGGAAAATGAAGGAGAAAGAGATTTTGTGAAAACTCTTTGATCGGTCTCAAGAGCAAAAAGCTAGGACAGCCAGATTTATATGTGAAATTTAGCCTTGTCAAAATTATCAACCGTTTGCATTAAATTTTTCTTTTATTTCTCTCTTAATGCTTCTTTTTGACAAAGAAAATTTGGTATGTTGAACAGGTTTTTTTCTATGAAAAGAATCAAGTCTTCTACAAACCCAAAATAAATCGGTTTTTAATGAGAAAACCCACCTTGTCCTTTTCGCAGATCATCAACATGAATGTTGGGTTTTTTGGCATTCAGTACAGTTTTGGTCTACAGCAGAGTGCAGTCAATCCCATCTACGACATGTTGGGTGCAGCTCCTGACGAAATCCCCATTCTTAACTTGGCTGGTCCTATGACCGGGCTTTTGATTCAACCCATCATTGGGGCACTTAGCGACAATACTTGGAGCCCTAAGTATGGCAGGAGAAAGCCTTTCTTCTTTATCGGGGCTTTATTCTGTAGCATTACGCTCTTTTTGTATCCCTTCAGTAGCTCGCTTTGGATGGCTGCAGGTTTACTTTGGGTGCTAGATGCTGCGAATAATACTGCAATGGAACCTTACCGAGCCCTTATCGCAGACAAGCTTCCCGACGAGCAGTATAGTACCGGGTTTTTGACGCAAAGTTTCTTCACGGGTTTGGGGATTACCTTGGCTAATGTTTCTCTTTTTGTATTTCAAAAATACATTCCTGGCACCTGGGGTTCCTTGCCTTATTGGGTTTATGCGTCTTTTTTCCTAGGTACTGTTTGTTCCATCGGGTCGGTGATGTGGAGTATTTCCAAGACGCCCGAAATTCCGCCCAGTGAGGAAGAGTTGAAAGCTTTGAAAAAGCGAACGGAGGGCATGCCTCACCCAGCTATACAGTTTTTTCTTTCGATTTTAACCACTCTGATTGCTTACCTGGTCTTTTTGGTTTTGCTAGTACCCGCGATTTTCTCGAGAGGACTTCTGCATAGAGTTTTGCAAAAAACCAAATCCAATTCGAAAACTCGGATTCTTTTTGCCCAAAATATCGAAATCATTGAATCGATCATGGTCATGCCAAAAGTCATGTGGCAATTGGCCTTGGTCTATCTTTTTCAATGGTATGCGCTCTTTTGTTATTGGCAAAATGCCGCCAAGAGTGTCGCCCAATCGGTTTGGAATACCAGCCCAAGTGGTGATCCCAAGCTTTATGAAGAGGCAGTGGGATGGACCGGCCTGGTTAATGGTTGGTACAATGTGGTGACCTTTCTTTCAGCTTTTTACCTAGCCCGGATGGCTACCAAGTTCGGCCCTAAGAAGGTTCACTTCATCTGTCTAATTATTGCCGGTTTAGGATTGATGGTTTTTCCCCAATTGACGAATAAATATGCGCTTTTTATTCCGATGGCTGGGTTTGGGATTGCCTGGGCCAGTATGATGGGTGTGCCTTATCTACTCGTTGTCAATGAAATTCCAAAGGAACGCTATGGGGTGTATATGGGGATTATCAACATGATGATTGTGATTCCTATGATTTTGCAGACAGTAACTTTCGGCTTTATCTCCAAAAACTTTTTGGGAAATGATCCAGGATTGGCCATTGTTTTTGGTGGAGTATTGTTGATAGTGGCTGCAGCTGCAGTATTGCTAATTAAAGAAAATAAGAATATCGTAACAGATCAGCCCATCGGAGGCAGTGGACATTAAGGATGATTATTGAAGTGGGAAATAAGGATTACAAATCAATTGCAGGTGAGTTTGGGATCAGTAGTTCTGGAGAGCATGCTGAATTTTGGAAAAGGTTGGAATTGGGATATGAGAATCTCCGACAGCTTTATTTTTCCATCTATGGACATCTTGAAGATTCAGAAGTCAAATTCCAAGACCTTCTTCGATCAATAATTTCGGCATATCTGAGTAGGTCAGCCGATCTTAAGAAGCGGGATTTGTCCAAAAAGCCTGACTGGTTTCTTTCCAATGACTTAGTAGGCATGAGCTTGTATGTGGACCGTTTTGCAGGTTCTATTGCTCAAATGGAAGGCAAACTGGCTTATCTGGATGAGCTTGGAGTTAATTTCCTTCATTTGATGCCACTATTCGAAAGTCCTCAGGGGGAAAGTGATGGAGGCTACGCTGTGTCTAATTTCCGTAAAGTGGATGAGCGCTTTGGGACTCTGGAAGAACTTTGCTCTCTCCGTAAAAAAATGCATGATGAGGGGATGTATTTGATGCTGGATATCGTACTCAATCACACTTCGTATCGACATGAATGGGCCGAAAAGGCCAAATCCGGTGAAAAAAAATTCCAGGATTATTTCTACATGTATGATAACCGCTGGATTCCAAATCAGTTTGAGGCGGCCATGCCAGAAATCTTTCCTGAAAGCTCACCAGGTAATTTTACCTGGTCTGAGGAATGTCAAAAATGGGTGATGACTGTCTTTCACAATTATCAATGGGACCTGAATTACCGAAATCCGGAAGTGCTGAGAGAAATGCTGGATAATATTCTTTTCTATGCCAATTTGGGAGTGGATTTGATTCGGATCGATGCTCCTGCATTTATCTGGAAAGAAACAGGAACAAGCTGTCAGAACCTGCCTCAGGCTCATTTACTTCTTCAACTGATCAAGCAAGCTGTACAGATTGCCAGCCCAGGCATGGCAATTTTGGGAGAGGCCATTGTTGCCCCCAATTTTATCATGGAGTACTTCGGAAAAGGTGATCGAGCAGGGAAGGAGTGCGATTTTGCCTACAATGCCACACAAATGGCTCTGCAGTGGGATATGCTCGCCTCAGGCGACACTAGAGTCATGCTGGAAGCACAGCCTATTTTACAGCAAAAGCCACAGGGAACAAGTTGGATATCTTATACCCGCTGTCATGATGATATAGGACTAGGGTATGATGATTGGATGATTGCGAAGGCAGGAAAGGATCCCTTTTTACATCGAAGTTTTTTGAAAAATTACTTTTCCGGTTCTTTCCCAGGAAGTCCTTCACGAGGAGCCTTATTTTCCAGCAATCCTAAAACAGGTGATGCCCGAATCTCGGGTTCTTTGGCCTCCTTATGCGGTTTGGAAGCAGCATTGTATGCTAAGGATGGGTATCAAGTAGCGCTTTCTATCCAAAAAATACTCTTGATGCAGGCTTTTTCTATTTTCCAGGGAGGCTTACCCATGCTTTATTATGGAGATGAATTGGGCTATCTGAATGATTATACCTTTCAGCATGATCCAGCGAAAAGCTACGATAATCGATGGATGCATAGACCTTTAATTGATTGGGAAAAGGCAGCTGAGCGTCATACAGAAGGGACTGTGGAGGAAAGGGTATTTTCTGGCTTAAAACAGTTGATACAGATCCGGAAAAGTCTTCCTGCTATTTCAGATAATAGCAACATTCGATGGATGAATCCACATAATATCCATGTAGCTGGATTCCTTCGGGAAAAAGAAGATCAGCGAATTTTTGTAGTCGGAAATTACTCAGAAAAGGCTTCTTTTTTGACTTGGTATGCATTCAAAGAGTTTGGCTTCAGTCCCAAAAAGCTTCGGGATCATGTCTCGAAGGAAGAAATTTCTGTCGCTAGCGATGATCAATATTTGATCCTCGAGCCTTATGGATTTAGGATCTTGGAAGTTCTTTCCTGACACTATTTCTGAGTAGACTCCCGAATGATCAGATCACTCTTGATTTCAGTGAATTGATTTGTAGATTCTTCATTTGGGTTTTGGGTAGCCTTGAGTAGGATTTCAGCAGCCATCTTACCTACCTCAAACCCATGCTGTTCTACCGTACTAAGGGAAGGTGTCATGACTTCTGAGATTTTCCAATTGCTAAAGCCCATTACGCCAACCTCCTCAGGAACCTTTATTTTAGCTTTCTTCAGGTAGTTCATTGCGCCTAATGCAACCGAGTCTGTAATGCAAAAGATAGCATCAGGAGGATTGCTACTTTCCATCAGCTGCTTGGCAAAGGCAAAGCCCTCTTCTTCCGTGATATCCTTACAATGCGGAATCCAATTGGGGTCAAAATCCAATTCATGCTCCTTTAAGGCTTTATGATAGCCTGCGAGGCGGTCCTTAGAGTTTCGAACATTTGCCAGACCGTTTATATGGGCAATATTGCGATATCCTTTTTCTATCAAATGGGTAACCGCCCGGTAGGCGCTTTCCAAGTCATCACTCGTCACAATAGGACTTTTGAGCTTCTCAGAATACTTGTCAAACTGAACGACTGCTTTACCTTCATCCAAAAAATCCTGAATGTGATCCACTTCCTCTGTTTCATTGGAAATAGAGATCAAAATTCCGTCTACATTTCCAGCAAGCATATTATGACAGGCATGGATTTCATTTTCAAGTTTTTCATCTGTCTGACTGATCAAGACTCGGTATCCCTGTTTTTTAGCAGCATGAAGTGCCCCGCTGATAATGGACGAAAAATAATAATGCACCACTTCAGGCACGATCATCCCAATCGTCATAGTCCTGTTTTTTCGAAAATTGACCGCTATTGAATTTGGGATATAATGATGCTTTTCTGCATAATCCTTTACCAGTTTGATGGTTTCTTCGGAAATTCCCTGATAGGAATTAAGCGCTCTTGAGGCGGTAGACACAGAGATACCTAGCTCTCGAGCAATGTCCTTCAGTGTAACACGTTTTTTCTCGGTCATAATTATTTGACTGATTTCAAAAGATGAATAATGTCTTAATCCTCCGAAAGGACTCTACCTTCTTGATCTAGGATCAGATTCTTCACTTGATCAGAAGACTTCAAAGTGACTCGGATGCGAGGGTTTCCTTCCTCTTCATAAAATCGCACTTGCTCTACACTATATCCAGGGTATTTTTTGAGAAGGTTTTCTTCCATCAATCCCGGAAGCTGATCCACATAAGGGATGGTGTTGTCAAAACGGAATTCAGGATCAAGATTTTGCTTGTATTCAATAAATTGATTGATTCCATCCTCATTCTTCACCAAGTCAAATTTGTCATAAAGCTCTCCTATTGCCGTATAGGATTCAAATTCCAGTTTGTTGTCTTCAATGCTGACCACTTGAAAAAGCTGGGTGTTTTCGGCAGCACGATCTCTTACCGCACCCCACTCATCCCATCCATCGGGTTTGATATTATACATTTTGCCACCACTGACCGATACTACATAGACTGTTCCCGTTGCATCTTGCATATTCAGTCCATCCATTACATTTTCTCCGGGAGCTACACGGCCTCTGCCATAGCTATGATCATGTCCCTGAAGTGCTAGATCGACCTGATACTTATCGAAAATAGGCTTCCAAAGCTTTCTAAGGGCTTCATTGTCTCTTCCAGCAGATGCAGAAAACAGCGGATGGTGATAGGTAACGATCACCCATTTTTTGGTGTTTTTCTCCAAAACCTCCTCCAGCCATTGAGCTTGGATTTCCTGGTCTCTATTACTGTCCAAAAAGATGAACTTAGCATTTGGATAATCCATGTAGTAGACCGTTTCTTCCAGTCCTTTGGGACCGTTTAAAGTTAAGTTGAACTGTGGTCTCCATTGAACTGAAAGGCTGCGCTGTCGTTTTTCGCGGTCAGCCTGATTCAGATAATTGTATTCATGATTTCCCGGTACAGCCATCGTAGGGAGCATGCTATGAATGAATCCCCCTGCAGTAAACCATTCATGCCATTCCTGTTCCCTATGCGCATAATTGATCAAGTCTCCGGCGTGAATGATGAATTCTGCTTCAGGAGCCTTTTTAAAGCCTTCCCGAATTAATCTTGACCAAAGTTCAAGTACGTAGTTTTGAGCGTCACCTACATACAGGAAAGAAAATCTATCTGCTGCTTTCGCGCTTGCTGTTTTGAATTGGAACCATTCAGACCAGCGTTCACCATCACCTACCCGGTAGGCATAGATGGTATTGGGTTCAAGGCCGGAAAAGCTACTCTGATGATAATGGGCGACCGTTTCTGCTTGTGCAACGTTTCTGGAGTCCAAAACTTCCGTTTCAGCCTTCTGAGTGGTTGCATTTCTCCAAAACTTAGGAGCTGCAGTGGCCGGGGCTAGTTCTGCATAAGCCTCTGTAATTTCGGTATTAGTTCGCCAATTGATTCGTATTTCCTGACTTGGGTCTTCTCCAAATGATATGACGATGCGATCAGGATATACGGAAGGTTGACTCCAATCAAAACCGAATTTAGGCTCCTTGTAAACTCGGATTTCCTGCGCCAAACTCAGGTTGGAGAAAAAAAGAAAAAGAGCGAGAAGTAAAGTAGATTTTTTCATTTCGATGCTTTTTGACAAAATACCACTTTTTAGTTTCTAAATTTTGGTGTGATGGCCATTTGACTAATTAATAAAAGGCAATTAACAGCTTATTTATTTTGAGACTTCCTGAAGCTTTTCCTTGATCCATTTTTGGTAAAACAAATAGCAGTCAAGGCTGAATTTACTCAACTCCTCAGGGCTAGCCGCTTCTTCTATCAGGGAATTATCCCTCTTGATCCAATTTTCTTGAATCTGGTTCAATTCGGCTTTCAGCTTAGGAAAGAGCTCTTTCCAGTTTCGTTCTATGATCGTATGTAGCTTCTTTGCCTGCCACCAGAGAGAATCATCTTCGAGATGGGAAGGATGGGTCAAAAAACTGGTTTCATTCCCAAAATAAAAGGGGATGTACAAACTTTGGCAGGGGTGAGGGCTGGGGCAGAGCCAAATAGTGTGTGGTTGATCCTTTCTAATTTCTGCAACCATACTTCCGGTGGTTTCCGAGGGGTTGGTCAGACCAGTCGCATGCATACAGACTGAAGCTGCACTCGCCTTTTTGGGATGAAAGCCTTCGCCTATGGGATGGTGAGACTTTAAAATTTCCATCATTTGTTTGGGGCCAGTTTGGCCTCTTTGACTGATGAGGGATTTCTCTGTATAAGACTTTCGATCTTTGGCTTTGGAGAAATAGGTATACAGAAAATCTGAATACCGACTTTTAAATCCTTTTTTAGAATTAAAAATGGAGCTCAAATACATGTCTTCTTCCTTGATTCCCCATTCTTCAAAGTCATCTTCCAAACTCAGGCAATTGGATATGCTTGCATGGTTTTTTACTCTTTTCCATGCCCAGGATTTCCCAGCAGTTTCCAATATTAAAGCATCTTTTGGATCGGCGATTAGGAAGCTGTTGTGATAGTAGAAGTTTTTGTTTTCATAGCCGCCACAGGCATTCTGACCAAATTTTTCTAAAAGTTCTATGATCAGATCTTTTGCAGCCATAGCAGTCTTGGAGCGCTCCAAGGCTAGTCTCAGCAAATCCATTCCTGTTAATCCCGGTTGGGATTTATCAAATTTCACTTGGGTGAAAACCGCTTCGTTTCCTATGGCTAATCCCCATTCATTTACTCCCATTTCTGCACCCCACATCTGAAAGGGTTTAGATAACCATACTTCCCAGGTAGAACTAACCTGTGGGATTTGGATATAGGTGCAGTTTAGTGTTTTTTCCGAATGCGATATCCGGGGGATATGCACCTGTTCCTGCGCTTCTAAAGGCTCTCGGTCAGAGTTTTTTGCAAAAATTAAATTTCCTTTCTCCGAAATAATTCCTCTGGCCAGTAGGGTGTCGCACATGATTCTAGTAGTTCAGTGACCAAATTCCAGCTCGTGCTGCAGCTGTAGCCTTTAGCGCTTGACCATTCAGAATGGCTAATGGCTGACCATCTGCGCCCATTTCCCAAAGTTTTCCTCTGAGAAACACATTCATGCCTACCTCAGCGGAGGTTTTTGTGATTTTTCCGGGAAGGGCATATTTATACCAGGCTTCCCATTCAGTTATTTTTTGGATATCACTTAGGTCAGTTGAGGCAGGAGCCTCCGAACCATTATAGCCCTGCCAAGGATTTTTCATGGTGTTTTCTCCTGTGAGATAGGAGGGTACAAGGATAATCTCAGCTTTTTCTTTTTCAGCTTTTGCGTAAGGCTCAGGATACCAGCTATCAGCACAGATCAGTAGCGCCGCTTTTCCCATGGGCAATTCGAAGACAGGTAATTCTTCCACAGTTTGACTTTGGACAAAGGGAAGCTCAGCATCGATTGGGAAGGCTTTTAAAATCGGTTTTCCGATGATTTTTCCATCCGGTCCAAAGATGAAAGAACTGTTATAAAGCGGCTCACTGGAATCAATAATTAGCTCACCTTCTACCACTTGAGGTTTTGGAAGGACAATACTTCCTGCGGCAATATAGCAATTGAAGTCCTGAGAAAGCTTGCTGAATGTATCAAAATAATCCTCAGCCATCTCAAGCGATTTCATTCGGAAAATGGCGGCTGTTACTTTATCCTCTTCGTTTGACCGGATGAGGTTAATGGAAAAATCTACAATGTTTGATAGAATCAAAGAAGTCATTGCTTCTTCAACCGTCTCTTTTTCAGCCAAATTATGCTTCTCGCCCGATAGCACCAGCCATGTCCCCAAGTATTCAGGAAGTAGAACGATGGTATTGGGTCGAATAAGGCCTGACTTTCTCGATTCATGCAGATAAAGCTCCAACTTCCGATAGAAGGTTTCCTGATCCAGGTAGTCGCTCGCCTCCATGTAAGGCTGAATCCCTACAATATTTCTGTTTAAAGATTCTGAGGGATTTATTTCTTCTACCAGATCCAAATATAATTGAGGCTCCTTTAGCGGATAGCTTCTGCCAGAAAATGACCAAATAAGCCAAATAAAGATGATTAATAGAACTGAAGATATCAGGATTCTCCTCATGAAGTTAATTGGGTTGATTTTTTATGATTTTGGAGGCGGCTGCTTCTCCTGCCAATACGGCACCTTCAATGTATCCATGCCAGCGCATAGCAGCCTCCGTTCCTGCAAAATGCAATCGATCCTCTGATTTTCTATAATTGTCCTGGAATTTGGACCAGGAATTGACAGGCATTAAACCTGCATAGCAGCCTTTAGACCAGGCTTCATCGCTCATAGTAAAATCGAGGTACTCAATGGCAGTTTCTGCTTTTTCACCAAAATACTGCTTCAAAGATCGCATCATCCGGTTTTTTCGTTCTTCCTCAGACAGGCAAAAATATTCCTCAGCTCGGTTTCCGATTACAAATCCCATTAATATCCCGAATCTTCCATCGGCAGGTGTGCAATCAAAAACAGTCTGATGGGTCAGAGGGTCATCACTCACCACCTGCCCGCTGTATTCTAATGTTCTCCAGAAAGGCTTCTCATAGATCATAAAACACTTCCCTACGCGTCCCATGGGGTAGTTTTGAAGGAGCTCCTGTTTTTCCTTAGAAAGCCTCGGTTCGAATTGAATCTGGTTCAAAAGCGGTGGAGGAATAGCAATAATTGCTTCTTGGGCTTCTATTGACCGATCACCAAAGTCCACCGAAATCGAATCTGCGCCTTGAATTACTCTTTCTACAGGTGATTCGAAAATGATTTTATCATAAAAGGGTTTGGCCATTTCTTCTATGATTCGTTGCATACCACCCTCAATTCGATGCTGTTGAGCTCCATTCTTGATATTGATTAGGCAGTCTAATGAAGTTCCTGAGCGAATGTAAAAGAGAGCATGTAGCAGGGATATCTCGGAAAGTTCGCATGCGAAGATGGTCTCACATCCAATTTTGATGACTTCATAGCAGGATTTGGTTTTCGAGTATTTTTTTAAAAAGTCCTCCAAAGTCATTCCATCCCATTTTCCAGCTTTTGGGTGAGTCCAAGGAGATTGGATGTCAATCTGCTTTGCCATCCGCTCCAGCCTTCGCATCACTATGTCCAAGTTGATCAGCGATAGGGGATCCATCTTGGGAATGATGCCTTGATAGGTCCGGATTTTCCCAAGGAGGTTCAAGATATTTTTACCCTGATCGTAGGTCTCAAAGTAGGGGATGTTGAGCTCTTGACATAGTGCATACATTCGATCTTGAGTAGGTCCGATCCATTGTCCACCTAGATCTACATAGAGATTTTCGGATAAATGCTTGGTGAAAACCCGACCGCCGATTCGCTCTCTTGCTTCTAAAATCAAAAAAGGAATCTTGGCTTCATGAAGTTTTTTTGCTGCAGCTATTCCTGAGAAACCGGCGCCAATGATGACTACTTCCGTCTGCTGGATTTTCATGCTGGAATATAGGCAGATTTTTGATTTTGCACTTTCGAAAGCTCTTTCTTGTAGAGATTTGCTTTAAAAGATTTCAGTTGAAAAAAGTGGAAGAGTCAGTATTTTCATTAAGATTTTTACTTCAATAAATATCTATAAAAAATTGATTAATAATATAATATTGGTTTTGTTGAAAAGTTTTACTTTAGGATAGTTTTGAATATTGTAGCTCCAAATTAAATTTGGTTTAGTAAAAACCCGGCTACTGGCTCACCAGAAAATTCCGGAACTCATCTGTATTAAAATTGCTCATTCCTTCTTGGTAAAAGACCACTTTTCCTTTGGGGTTTACGACCAAGGTGGTGGGGATAGATTGACTTTGTAAACTTCGATTCAGTCCATAGCTTGCATGCATTGCTGGGAAAGCCCAACTCTTACTCTCGATGAGATTCTTACTTTTTTCAAATTCATTGTCCAGACCGATCATCAAGAATTCTATGCCCTCCTGATCCTGGATGGATTTATAAAGTTCGGAGATATGGGGCATCTCTGCCCGGCATGGTCCACACCAAGAAGCCCAAAGATTGATGAAGAGAGTTTTGCCTCTGTAATCGGAAAGCTGAATGGTATTCCCTTCAAAATCCTGGAAGCTTCCCGAGTAGTCGAAACTCTCATCAGTCCGATCTACCCGCTCCAGGTTTGGTTTGATGAGCCCTGTGGAAAGCAAAACAGATTGGATGGCTCCTTGTACTACAGGCAGTAGACCCGTGAAGTACAGAAATGCGAAAAAGGCCAAAATCAAGCCCCAGGATTTTACTTCTTTTAGTATGGTTTCTTTTTTCACTTCTTTAAATTTTTTTTATTCCTGTAATCCGGCAAGGTGGACAAGTTCTTCCAATTTTAAAATCACATAAAATTACTTTCTTATCCTCAGGGCATTAGTGACAATAGCTACAATTCATACTTTTTGTCTTGAAAAGGACTCCTATCTTGCGGGATATTTCTGCAGTTTTTAATTAAAAATATGAGTTATCAGTTCAAAATCGCCGAAGAATTAAATGTCAAAGCCACACAAGTTCAAGCTACCATTGAGCTCTTGGATGGAGGTGCGACAGTCCCTTTTATCTCCAGATACCGAAAGGAAGCTACGGGAAGCCTAGATGAAGTTCAGGTAGCGGCAGTTCGGGATCGCCTACAGCAATTACGAGACTTGGACAAGCGGAAAGAAGCAGTCCTAAAATCAATCGAGGAACAAGGGAAATTGACCGATTCCCTCAAGAAGTCCATTGAGCATGCCGAAACCATGGCTCGTCTGGAAGATATCTACCTACCATACAAACCCAAACGACGGACCAAGGCGACTATCGCCAGAGAAAAGGGTCTGGAGCCTTTGGCAGAATTAATTTTTTCCCAAGAAAGCATAGAGCTTGAAGAGGAGGCATCTAAGTATATCGATGAGGAAAAAGAGGTCAGCACGGTAGAAGATGCCTTGCAGGGAGCACGTGATATCATTGCTGAGTGGATCAATGAGAATGCCTCACTACGGGAAAAAATGCGTAACCTTTTTCTGAAAGAAGGTGTATTTCGATCCCGAGTCATTCCTGGCAAAGAGCAAGAAGCTATCAAGTATAAGGACTATTTTGAATGGTCGGAGCCCATTGCTACGGCGCCATCGCATCGGGTTTTAGCGATGAGGAGAGGGGAAAAAGAATTGTTTTTGATGCTGGATGCTACACCCGAAGAGTCAGACGCCTTGAATCTAATGGAAAGAGAGGTCATCTCCGATGCTGAAAATACTTCGGTTGAGCAGGTGCGACTCGCCATCAAAGATGCTTACAAGCGATTGCTGAAGCCAAGTATGGAAACGGAGATTCGGCTGCTTACTAAAAGAAAAGCGGATGAAGAAGCGATCAAGGTTTTTGCAGAGAATGTACGACAGTTGTTGTTAGGAGCTCCCTTGGGCGAAAAATCCGTCATGGCTATTGATCCGGGATTCCGAACAGGCTGTAAATTGGTTTGTCTTGGGCCGCAGGGACAATTACTTCACTATGAGGCTATTTTTCCTCATGAACCACAGCGAAGAACGGCTGAGGCAGGTCTATCAGTGAGAGGGTTGGTTGAGAAATTCGATATTCAAGCGATCGCCATCGGAAACGGTACAGCGGGTAGGGAGACGGAGGAGTTTGTTCGCTCCCTCGGATTACCCAAATCTGTCATCATCACCCTCGTCAATGAAGCCGGAGCTTCTATTTATTCTGCCTCAGAAGTAGCTCGGGAAGAATTCCCCGATTTGGATCTGACCGTTCGAGGGGCAGTTTCCATTGGAAGAAGATTGATGGATCCATTGGCAGAATTAGTAAAAATTGACCCGAAGTCAATTGGTGTGGGGCAGTATCAGCATGATGTAGATCAGTCGGCTTTGAAGAATTCGCTGGACGACACGGTGGTCTCTGCAGTGAATGCCGTGGGGGTAGAGGTAAATACCGCCTCAAAGCAATTGCTGGCCTATGTCTCGGGGCTTGGACCTGTCTTAGCACAAAATATTGTCAACTTTCGGAATGAAAACGGACCCTTTACGAGTCGTGCCCAACTACTGAAAGTACCTCGCTTGGGTGACAAAGCCTACGAGCAAGCGGCCGGATTCTTACGAATTCGTCAGGCGGCTAATCCACTTGATCGCTCAGCAGTCCACCCCGAGCGCTACGAATTGGTGGAAAAAATGGCCAAAGACTTGGGAGTGGCAGTTCGTGAGTTGATGCTTTCAGAGGAACTGCGTCAACGAATCAACTTGAAGAATTACTTGTCTGATACGGTGGGAATGCCGACACTTCAGGATATTATGGACGAGTTGGCCAAGCCAGGTCGAGATCCTCGAGAACAGTTTGAGGTGTTTGAATTTGAAAAAGGTGTCAATTCCATT
The DNA here is from genome assembly GCF_028823735.1 of Algoriphagus sp. NF. NCBI lineage: Bacteria > Pseudomonadati > Bacteroidota > Cytophagia > Cytophagales > Cyclobacteriaceae > Algoriphagus > Algoriphagus sp. NF. The sequence goes on along the minus strand of NZ_JAPEIB010000001.1, from coordinate 41,605 downwards.
TCCGATCTAAAAACGGGCATGAAGCTTCCTGGAGTCGTCACCAATATTACAGCCTTTGGTGCATTCGTAGATGTAGGGGTTCATCAGGATGGCTTAGTACATTTGAGTCATTTAGCAGATCGTTTTGTGAAGGATCCCAATGAGATCGTGACTGTTAATCAAAAAGTGCAGGTGACTGTGCTTGATGTAGATGTGGCAAGAAAGCGGATAGGTTTGAGTATGAAGGCTGATCCTTTTGCAGAAAGAGGGAAATCAGACCGGAAACCTTCACCAAAACCAAAGCAAAAAGAAGAGCCCCAAGGCAGTATGGCAGAGAAGTTGGCCATGCTAAAGGGGAAGTTTAGGTGATTGGTAAATGGAATTGAGACATCTAAAGTCAAATTACAGTTAAATAAAACAGCCCAAGCTTTAAAAACTTGGGCTGATTTGTTCTGGTTAGTGTTTTATCTATCAATTCCAATTTCCTCTTCTGCGGTCGCCACCTCGATCACCGCCATCTTCCATCAGATCCTGATAGTCTTCCATGCTGGTACCTTTTGCGAAGCGGCGGATATTGTAGCTGAAGGTCAGCATAAAATAGCGCTGCAGTACATTGGTTTGCACATCTTCGATAAAGGTATCGGTGATGTTTCGTCGGATATTATTGTTCTGACGGAAGAGGTCATAGACGCTTAGGCTGATTTCTCCGCGCTGATTGCCAAAAATCTTTTTACCCAAACTCATATTCACCAAGGTGAAATTCTGGTCAAATCCTTCGGAAAGGCCTCGGTTTGCTTGATAGTTGATATCAGTTCGGAATACAAAACCTTCCCAGAAGATCCAGTTGAAGTTGATTCTTGCCCGCTGATTGAAGAAATTATCATTCAAGTTTGGGTTCAGAGAATTTTCCACTCGGCTGAATGACAATCGAGTCCAGATATTGAAGTCAATCTGATCGGAAATATTGCTACTGAGTGAAAGCCCGGTGCTGAGTCTTCGGGAGAAGTTTGTTCCATTCTCTCCATTGACAAAGGTTGGACGGTTGGTGATACCTGCTCCGGCATTAATATTTAGATTAGACTTCAGAAAATCCACCGGCATTCCATAGCTGGCCCAAGAGCGAAGATCCCAATAGCCATTTAGATTGACAGGGCTGAATAGCTGCGAGCCGGGCTCAAGGACAATTCCAGGTTGGATTTCTGTAGCTTCCTCCGCGATAAAGGAACTGTTGGCAATGATATTATTGACAAAGGAGGTCTGAGCAAAGAGAAACCAGCTTTGATCAGTTTCCGGATTGTTGCTTCGGAATCGCATACGAAGTCGATTGGAGTAGGACTGGTCCAAATCTGGATTTCCTACATAGAGTTGAAGCGGGTTTGTATTATCGACTACTGGCTGAAGCTGTCGTAGATCAGGCTCTTGGACACGGGTATCGTAATCAAATTGGAGATTGGTATTATCTGTGATTTGATAATTGAATCGGACGGTTGGCTGCAAGCTCTGGAAGGTTCGCTGCAGCTCAAAAGCCTGTGGGAAACCTTGCGTATTGTCCAATCGGGCATTTTGGTATTGAAGTTCCGTTTGGATTCGGATTTTTTCAGTTTTGTACTGATAGCCAAGCTCAGTTTCCTGAGTTAGGAATTTGCTTTCGAAAGTATTGCTAAGTGCAGTATCCAATTCCAAAATAGGCTGATCAATCGCTTCATCAATCACATCGAAGATCAACTGGTCCGAGTCGTTCAGGCGATTACCGATTTCGTATTCAAGCTCAAGTTGGCTTCGCTCGCTGAGAGCCTCTGTAAATGAAATTCCAGTCTCCCAGGAACTTCCGCTACGATCTCGATTAATCTGCTGATTGATAATCTCTGTTCGTGAATCAGGGATAAAAAACTCATTTCTGGCGATTCGATTCGCGCGATCCTTGTTCCAGTTTTCACTCATTCTTCCCCGGAAAGTCAGCGTACGGCCCGGCTTGTCAAATTTATGGCTGTAGAAAATCCGATTGAAAATGTCATAATCTTCATTTTCTGCATTTCTGATATTTTCCACGGTGTTGATCGGATCAAATCCGTTGGAAGTTTCTCCATTAAAACCAGAGGTCTCCGTTTCAAAACGGGCTGAAAAACGTGGAATGAATACGATTCGGTTTTTTTCATCGATGTCATATTCAAAACGCATGTCGAACTGATGCCGGTTGTTTACGCGAGTTTCAGTGCTGACTTCATCGTAAAGCTGATCACTTTCACCAGAGGTGATAAATTCCCGAAAGCGGGTAGATCGCTCAAAATTTTCCCTACTACTGAAGACATAGCTTCCCGATACCTTGATTTTTTCTCCCCATTTATCGGAGTAGTTCAATCCGAGAATGTGCGTTTGGATAATCCCGCTTTGCGGACGTGCATTATTCTGAGCATTGGGGTCTGATGAAAAATCGGTGACATTGATATTGTTGGAAAGACCGGTGAAGGTGATTCTTCGATCATTGTCAAAGTCATTGATACTAGCTCCGACCAAATACCGATCATCAGTTCCGTATCCAGCGCTTGTTCGGCCAAATTGCCCTTTTCGTCGATTGGGCTTGGTGATAATATTGATGGTTTTCAATCGCTCTCCATCGTCAAATCCACTCAGCCGGGCTTTTTCACTCAACTGATCATAGATTTCAATACTTTGAATTACTTCTGCAGGTAAGTTTTGAAGGGCTGTTCGTACATCTGTTCCGAAGAATGGCTCCCCATCCACGAGTATTTGTGCGATTGCTTCACCTTGGGCTTGCAGCGAACCGTCCTCAGAAGTTACTCCGGGTAGTTTTTCGATTAAAGTCTGCGCACTTGCATCCCGCATGGTCTTGAATGCATCGGCATTGAACATGGTTGTGTCAGACTTGTTTTGGCTGGTAGCTCTGCGAGCCTCAATGGTTACTTCCTGGAGGTCAGTAGCCTCTTGGCTTATCGAAATGGTTCCCAAATCTAAGTCTCCGAGCAGTTGGATGGTACGGAAATAATTTTCATATCCTAGGTACTGAATTTTCAACAAGTAGTCGCCTTCCTTGATGGACTCTATTTCGAAATTTCCATCCAGGTCTGAGATAATTCCATCTACCTGAGCAGAATCCGTTACGTTCAGCAAGAGTACAGTCGCATTGGGAATCGTTTCTTGGTTTTTAGCATCGCGGATTTTTCCCTTAAGGGTATAATTCTGCGCCATGCCGAATGAGGAAATGACTAAAAATAAGATTGTTAATAATTTGGATTTCATGTAGTTGGTTGGTAATCAATATGTACAAAGGTAACTTCGAATTCTGAGGAGGGTTTGAATTATTGGCTGAGCGGTCAAAACCTTAAATGAATTGCCGCCGACCGTGTAAATAATTTGTGACAAAATATGTCATAGAATGATGTTAATTTTTTGCACAAGTAGATGTTTATAAAAATGACATTTGTATCTTGCTGATGTAAAACGCATTGATCATGGAACAAGTCGATAAAATCAACATCAGCACCAAGGCTCTTTCTTCAGGGAATTTGCAGGTAAAGTTTTTTGTGGAGGGGAGCCCCAAGCAGGAATATGGCTATTTATTAGTTAATGAACCCAAGCCTGTTGGGGAGATTATTGCTGAGATTCAGAATAGGTTGGCACGTCGGAGAGCTGCTGAGCAACGAATAGACCCGCTTTTTCCCATTGCCCCTCAGACAGATGATTTAGACTTTTATTTATTTTCAGCATGAGCTACTTAGCAGGAAATATTCGCTTTTTGCGTAAGCAGAAAGGACTCACGCAGCAGGACATGGCCGATCAGCTTAATATTCAACGTACCATGATATCGGCCTACGAGGATGGGAGGTCTGAACCAAAACTGGCAACGCTTCTTCAAATTGCAGAGATCTTGGAGTCAGGAGTGGAGGAGCTTTTGGAGCATGATATCGAAAAGGAGGGAAGAAAGGCCCTTCAAAAGCGAAAGATCAATATTCTCACCATTGCTGCTGATGAATCAGACCGGGAAAATATCACTTTGGTCCCCCAAAAAGCATCTGCCGGCTATCTCAATGGATATGCTGACCCGGAGTATATGGAGCAGTTGCCCCAGTTTCACCTTCCCAATCTTCCCAGGCAAGCTACCTATCGGGCCTTTGAGCTGGCAGGGGATTCCATGCTTCCTCTGATATCGGGCACAATTATCATCGGTGCTTATGTAGATCAGCTTTCGCAAATAAAAAGCGGACGAACTTATGTATTGGTGACTGCCTCAGAGGGAGTCGTGTACAAGCGAGTTTTCAATTATTTGGCAGAAAACGGAAAGCTTTTCCTAGTATCTGACAATGAGCATTACAAACCTTACGAGGTTCGGGGAGAGGACGTGTTGGAGGTCTGGGAGGCCAAAGCTTTTATCAGTACTGATTTTCCCAATCCAGGAGATAAAAAGAAATCGCTCAGCCTAGCTGATCTAGGTGATATGCTAAAGGATATTCAGGAAGACTTGAGAAAGTTAAAAGATTAATTCCTAGTCAAAGTGATTGGTAGAATTATCTGGGTACTTGGGAAGTATGCTTCCCCGGACCATCCATTTCCATTTGGGAATAAACTTACTTCTCCAGAAATCCCAGTTAGACTATTGTAGTAATCGGCATAATAATCTCCATCTTCAATTAGCCCTGAACCAGAACCTACCTGCACATCCAGGAGGTTGTATTCAGCAAACTCAATCATTTCTCCTCGCTGGGAAAATACCCAAATAGCTTCACTACCATCCTGAGCTCTTAAAATCCAGCGGCCAGACAAGCTAGCGGTAGAACTTGAAGCTTCTTTTGGTGGAGTATTATCATATATGGGTTGATCTGCCACTTCTTCTATAGGTTCATAATAATCTATGGACTCCTCAAGTTCTGCGGCATCTATCAATAATCCAATCACAGAGATTAGGACAAAGCCACCCAAAAGCCACAGATAGTTACGTTCGATCCAAGATTTTTTACGGAAAACTGGTTTTGGTTTTGGAGGTGGCGAGGGAAAAGGTTTGGGTTCAGGCGCTGGTTTGGGAGCTTTTCCAACAATTTTCTCCAAAACCTCTGTCAGTTGCTCGCAATCGTACTTCCAACGACTGCTACTGATCTCATGGGCATGTCGACGTGTCAAGGGCTTCAAGTCTTCAGGAAGCTGATCCGCAGAAGGCATCACTGCACCATTGACCAAGACCGGAATCACGCGAATGTCCCGCTTGAGAGCTGCAGCTATTTCTAATCGGATAAAGTCATCTTCCTTAAAAAGTCGAGGGTTTCCCTCCGAATCTTTAATATTGACCCAATGGGGGCCAATCATGGCAATCAGAACTTTGCAGGAGTTTAATGCACGATCGATGGCTTCTACAAAATCAAGCCCCGCTTCAATCGTCTCTACATCTAAAAAAACTGAGTTTTCACCAAAAACTTCCTGCAAATGATCCACCAATCTTCCTGCTTCTCCGGAAGCATCCTGTCGGCGGTAGCTGACAAAAATCTTATTGTTTGACATAGCGCTTCATTTTTCTTACTTAAATGTAAGAAAATCAAAGCTTTAAATGCAATAGCAAAAATGATAAATCAGTTGGAGGTCAATTTGCGCATGTGCTCCTCGATTTGCGCAACGGCATCAAATTCCGGATCGATATTTAAAATACCCTTTCCGAGTTCGTGCCAAAGACCATCTCCGCAATCAAGATAAATTCCTCTTTTTGTGCCTGGCTTTTCCTTGGCAATATCGTAGTCATAATCTGGGGTGAAAATCAATTTCATCAATTGAAATGCATATTCCCAATTGAGTTGGCTGGTTTTTCCATTCAACTCAAGCTGGACATTTCGATCAGAAAAATGTAAGGTCACGGATCCTCTGTCGGTTTTTTCTTTTTCTACTACCTGGAAGTTGATTTGAAGAGGAAGTTCTTTTTTGGCAGTCTCATAAATGGCCTGAATCAAGTCCTGTGCGAGCAGCTGCCAAGCCTCTTGATTGGTAGGACTTTTGGCAGGACTAGTTTTAGTATACTCCTTAGTTGCTACGGTGATTTCCCCTTCTCCATGTACCTGAGAGGCGTATCGGGTTTCTTGAAGCAGTTCTTCAATCGACTTTACCCAAACTGGATTGAGGCTGCCATCATATTGATAATCATCTGAAAGCGTAAATCCTTCATCCAAAATTTCTTCCTCCGAAAGTTCTTCTCGGTCGGTATAATGCAAATCAAGCTTGGCACGAAGTGTCTCATCCGACCAATTCAATTCTAAGCGAAAAACGTGACTGAATGGGGGAGGTACAATTCCAGAATGATATTCTAAGATGATTCCTGAAATGGCTTGATTTTTCTTACTCATGGAAAAGTTTTTTGCAAAAGTAGGCTTTTTTAAATAATCGCTAGGAAATCCGAAGTCAACGCGAATCTTTAGCGCAAATCAATCACCTGAATGTGGCTTTGTCCCTCTTTGATTTCAAAAAGACATTTTTCGAAGGTAGGAGCTGAGAAAAGGATTTTGGGGTTATTGGAAAAGCCAAATCGGTCGGTCGGGTAGCCGAAAGGGTTTTTAGACATTTTGCCATCTCCATCTTCATCGTGATAAGCAGTGATTGCATATTTTCCCGCTGGTAGGTTTGAAATATTGAAAATGGCCCGTTTATTCTCCAAATTGGTACTGAGAGCTTTGAATGCTTTTGTGTAGTCACCCGGAAATCCTTCCGAACCATTGAAAATTAAAACCCGAACCAAACCATTATCCGATTTCCCGTTGTTGATAATGAGCTCTAATTGGGTGTTTTGATGGGAGTTCATCGCCAAAATGGTACTTAAAAAAAGACTAAGAATCAGATTGAGCATTCGCAAGGGTTTTCAGTCGGTCGATTTTTCCGCTTCCAGTCTCAGAGAATTTATCCAAGATTATGATCTCTTTGGGTTGGGAGAACCGATCCAAATATTTCGAAAGTTCTTCTCGCAAATTCCCTGCCTTTTCTGAGTCTTTTGCCTTAGACTCAATCAATAAGACCAGTTTCTGTCCTAAATGCTCATCGGGAATCCCACCGAAAATGAAGCGGGAATCAGGAAAAAACATTTGAATGTTCCTTTCAACTTTTCGCTCTAATAATTCAGGGTGAAGTTTGATTCCTCCTGAGTTAATGACGAAATCTAACCGTCCCAGCCACTGAAAACTCCCATTTGATTGGAAATGGACGAGATCATTTGTTTGGATAGTTTCGGGGCCGCTCATTGGGCTTTCGACCCAGAGGGCACCACGCTCATCAGCCCCGAGTTTTACCCCCGGAAGCGCTTGGTAGTTGAGTGTCTGTTCGGTGATTTTAGCCAAAGCGATGTGCGAGACGGTTTCAGTCATTCCAAAGCTTTGCCATGCATTATCCAATTCTGAAGCTATTCTCCTTTGCAAAGATTCTGAAAGGGGCGCTCCTCCAATCAAAAGCGTTTTGAGTTTTTTCAACTTTCTTTTCCCTGAATCATTTCCCAGTGTTTTTTCCGCTTGAAGAGGGACCATGGCCACAAAGTCAGGTTGATAGGCGTCAGGAATGCTTGAAAGAGGCTCTGAACTCGGCATCACCAGTCGAATCTCACATTGCCAAACCATGGCACGAAGAAGCATCATTTTTCCGGCGATGTATCCAGGATGAAGACAGCAGAGAAGTTTGAGTTCAGAGTTTATTCCAAAAAATTTCCCCGTTGCCTCGGCACTTGCTTTCAGCCGATCTTTGCTCAAAGTAATTTCTTTGGGAGTACCGGTAGACCCTGATGTTTTTTGTGAAAAAACAGTTTTTCCAGACAGCCAATCCCAACAAAACGCGAGCGCAGAATCCAAAATTTCATTTTCTCCCTTGGGTTGGAAGTCCTCGATTTTCTGAAAAACCTGATTTTCAAATAAAAGCCTAAACATAGATTTCAAATCTAAGAACTACCCATGACTTTCTGTTCAACATATTTTCACGAAGGTGGTTATCTTGCAGAAAAATCGAATTTCAGACAAAATACAAACTCATGGAGTGGATTACTGCCAAAGAATACGAAGATATCACTTACAAAAAGTGTCAGGGTGTAGCCAGAATTGCATTTAACAGACCGGAAGTCCGGAATGCTTTTAGGCCCAAGACGACAGCTGAATTATACGATGCTTTCTATGATGCTCAGGAAGATACCTCCATTGGCGTGGTGCTTCTAAGCGGCGAGGGACCCTCTCCAAAAGATGGGAAATGGGCCTTTTGCTCTGGCGGGGATCAGCGTGCGCGCGGTCATCAAGGATATGTGGGGGATGATGGCTATCATCGCTTGAATATTTTGGAGGTGCAGCGTCTCATTCGTTTTATGCCGAAGGTGGTGATAGCAGTCGTGCCAGGATGGGCTGTTGGTGGTGGGCACAGTCTTCATGTGGTCTGTGATATGACCCTGGCCAGCAAGGAGCATGCGATTTTCAAACAAACTGATGCCGACGTGACCAGTTTTGACGGAGGATACGGATCGGCCTATTTAGCTAAAATGGTAGGTCAGAAGAAAGCCCGTGAGATTTTCTTTTTGGGCAGAAATTACTCTGCGCAGGAAGCTTATGAAATGGGTATGGTCAACGCAGTGATCCCACATGATGAATTGGAAGATACGGCTTTCCAATGGGCTCAGGAAATTCTAGCGAAGTCCCCAACCTCGATCAAGATGTTGAAGTTTGCGATGAATTTGACCGATGATGGAATGGTTGGTCAGCAGGTTTTTGCGGGAGAAGCTACACGACTTGCCTACATGACGGAGGAGGCACAAGAAGGAAGGAATGCTTTTCTGGAAAAGCGAAAGCCCGATTTCAGCAAAATCAAATGGATTCCATAAGGAATTCGAAAAGTTGCAAGCTGATTTAGAATAATCTTGAATACCCTCTTTTAGAGAAAAAGGAGTCGAAGGCCATTTCAAAAATACCTTCGACTTCCTTTCAATGAAGATGTGTCAGCTCGAGCAGATTCGAGAACTTTTCAAAACTGATGTCCTTTGATTGAAGATTAACTTTTATTGAACCCTTCCTACTTCCCGCTGCCCGGTTCCTTGGCTGTCGGTAAGCGCATCTCCCATGTCTTTCCGCGCCTGATCGGCCATTTCATTTAGTTTTTGGACGATTTCTGGATGTTTTGAAGCTTGGTCTACTTGTTCGTATGGATCGCTTGTTAGATCGTAAAGCTCCATTTTTTCCAAATTGATATGATCATATTTAACCGGAATTCCATCATTTCTAAGTTCGACTTCCTTTGGGAGGGTTCGGTATCGATGTGGAAAAACGAGTTTCCAGTTTTCATAAAAAACTGCCTGTAATTCATTTCGATTGTAATAAGCAAAGTAGGGTCTTGCTTTTGCTTTTCCCTGCGTCAATAGTGGCCAAATACTCTCCCCGTCAATGGATTTTTCCGGTAGTTGACTTTCAGTAATTTCCGAAATAGTAGGAAGTACATCGATGGACATGGCAGGATTTTCTATCGTTTTTCCCTCAGGAATTTTACCTGTCCACTTGAAAATAGCCGGAACGCGTATTCCCCCATCCCATGAGGTACCCTTTCCCTCTCTCAAACCACCCGTGAGCCCTGCATGTCCACCATAAGAAAGCCATGGGCCATTGTCTGAGGTGAAAATAATCATGGTATTCTCTTCCAGTCCGAGATCCTTGATTTTTTGGTGAACCTGACCGACTGACCAGTCTATTTCCATAATCACATCACCATAAAGGCCTTGTTCGGATTGTCCTGCAAACTTTTCGCTCACATAAAGTGGAACATGAGGCATGCTGTGGGCTAGATACAAGAAAAAGGGCTGATCAGAATTCTGATCAATGAATTCCAGTGCTTTTTCAGTGTAAAGTGTGGTTAAATGGGATTGCTCATCTAGCGTATCGATAATCTCTTCATTTTGAAGCAAAGGCAAAGGAGGGTAGTAATCCTCGACTTCCGGGTGATGCGGCCACATGTCATTGGAATAGGGAAGTCCATAGTAGCTGTCAAATCCCTGTCGAGTAGGTAAAAACTCTGGCAGGTGTCCCAAATGCCACTTTCCTACCATTCCAGTCGCATAACCTTGGGCTTTAAGGATTTCTGCAATGGTTTCTTCAGCTGGATGAAGTCCTTGTTTAGCAGTATGGTCATATGCTCCATAGATTCCTAGTCTATTGGCATATGCTCCGGTAAGGAGGGCTGCCCGAGAAGCCGAACATACTGCATGAGGCACATAGAAACGGTTCATTTGTGTGCCTTCCTGTGCGAGTTGATTCAAATGGGGGGTGGTCCACTGGGTAGCTCCGTAGCTTTCTAGATCACCATAGCCTAGATCATCAGCAAAAATGAGAATGATATTTGGCTTTTTTGGGCTGGGATTTTCAGATTTTTGTGTTTTCTCCTGACAGGCTGAAAAAAGGGCTAGTAAGCCAAGGGCGAGAGTGATTTTCTTCATGATTATTGATTTTGGCTAGTCAGCAGCTCTTTATCCGTGATTTCTTGCCAGATCATTTTTCCGATTTTTTCTCCCTGGCGAACTCCCTCTTCAATAGCGTCTCTGAAGTGGATACCCCCGTAAAGTCTGGAAATGGCAGCCTCTTCTGAAGCTTGTAAAAATGAATCAAATGCACGCTCAGGAAGGCCAAAATAAGTTTCCGAGTCATCGATGTAGGAGAAATTATCTCCAAAGTAACCTGTCAGGATAATGGCCGCTGCCCTTGAAATCACCGAATGGCCTGAAGTGTACTCAGGGAAGGGGGGAGTCTGAAGCAGTGGTCGCCAGCGTTGGTCAATGGTTTTGTTGATGATAGTCTCAGGACGAATCCGGTCGGTTTCATATTTGGTTTTCCAGCAAGAAATAAATGCATCGTGTAGCGTCATCCCAACTAGGGCATGGATATAAGCAGTTTCTGCCAAATTCAGATCTGCTTTTTCAGCAGCAATTCCGGTAATCCCCATCCAATGTCCTCCGGGTGATATTTTTTTCACTCCAATAGCCATGTGCCCCGAAAATTCCACCATAAAAGGATTGCAATCCCAGAAATTGGCAATCAATTTTTGCTCTTGATCCAGGGACTTGGTGGTCTCATAAACTTCCATCATTTGCTGATGAAATGAACTTTCAGGTTCCAGACTGAAAGGTGCCATAGGACTGGGATCATATTTATCGAGTGAGGCTAGAAAAAAGGGTTGAATGGTACGCCATTCAGGTTCGATAGCCTCGATGTAGGCTGGAGGTGTAGGATACCAGCGACCTTCTGCTTCTGTGGGGCTGTAGCGAGTCAAGGCTGGCAATTCGCGGTAGCCATCTATACTCGCTAATTTCATGACTTGACTCACGACTTTTTCTGCTTCCTGAATATGCAAATCAACTTTAGACTTTTTGATGAGTTTTGATTTGACGGCTTGATCTATCCAGTTTTGCTGCTTTTCCTTTAAAAGATAGCCAGAAGGCATCACATTTTCCCCCACACGAAGCATGGCATAAATTGCAGCAAATTCGGGGGAGCTCAACTCTTGATCAGAATCAAGATCTGGAAAGTCAAGAATGGAAGCTCGCGTAAAGTCCTTTTCTCTAAATTCAGCCCCATGCTGCTTCATAACCAAATAGCTGGCAAGACAGGAATATGCATAGATTCTAGCTGCGACAGGCGGACTGGCAACATCTGTCACCATGACCTCTGTAATGTGAAAAAGTTGAGATTTATAGATACTACTCCAATGCTCTTGTTTTTCAGCAGCAAAGGAAGCCGTACCCGCAACTAGCGCACAAAGAAGTAGGAGAGACTTACTATTCATATTCATAAAGTTCTAAGGCTTGCCCATGAATACCAACCAGCATGTACTTTTTCTCTTTCCATTTTAATGGAAGAAAGGATTTGATATCACCTTTGATGGTAAGTCCAGATTGGGAAGGATAGCTAGCTTTGAAGTTTCCATTTCCATCCCCATTCAAAACCAACCCCAGCCCGGCATCCAAATTTCCAATGCGAATTCGGCTTTGTCTTTGATTTCCTCCCAAAAGAATATCCATATTTCCATCGCCGTCAAAATCTCCTGTTTGAATAGCGTAGATCGGGAAAGATTGAGCCATTCTAGGTAATTCGTGAGGAATAAAGCCATTTGGCGTATTTTCCAGGTAGTAAGATTTTAAAGTATTTGCGGTTAGCGTAAGGGCATTTTCCAACTTGTCTTGATCGAAAAGATCATCCATTTTGGCCACTGCATAGGATTCGTAGGTGGTGAATTTACTTCGCATCTCTACCATCTGACTCAGAAGTTCATCTCGGCTAGGGAAGGGGTAGGCTTCCTCTCCGATATAGCATTCCAAGATCGGATCGATAGAGCCATTTTGGTCAAAATCAGCTGCAATCAAGCGGATCAATTTTTTATCAGAAACTTCAAATTGGGAGTTTTCACCAAAATTACCTGCAATTAGATCTAAGTCTCCATCTCCATCCATATCAGCTTGTGCAAGGGATGACCACCATCCGAGCATCGGAGAAGAAAGAAATTTATCACTTTGATTATAAAAAGATTCACCTGCCTGGTTTACCAAGAATATCAAATTGGTGAATTCCCCTGCCAGAATCAAATCCTCCAATCCGTCTTGGTTTAGGTCTTGTACCAAAGCACTACTCACCATTCCTAATTTTCCATTTTCAGGTAAATAGGATTCTGACTGATCGGTGAAATTGCCATTGCCATCATTAATCAAGATTTTGCTTTCTGGACTCAAAGGGTATCTACCGGGTATGATTTTCCCTCCCACAAAAAGGTCCAAATGGCCATCTCCATTCACATCAAGAGAGACAGCCGGTCCGGTACTGGTTAAATAGTTCGGAAAGTTGCTTTGTATTTCCAGTTTTCCTTGACCATTATTTAAGTAAAGCCGGTCTTCGAGGCTTTCATCGGATCGGATATAGTCATGATATCCACCACTTCCAAGAAAGAGATCCATCCATCCATCACCATTGAAATCTTCAAAAAGTGCCACGGCATCCGTGTAATAGGAGGGAGATTGGAAGCCAGTATAGATATTCCAATTTTCGCCGTCCCAGCTAAATATTTGAGCAGCTTGACCTTTGGTCCCTCCTACAAAAACCTCGGGCTTGCCATCTTTATTTAAATCGCTGCTAGCTAAACTAGGAGAAATGGCACTCGGCATGGTGAGCATCAAGGGTTGCCTTTTAAAATCATTGAAGCCACTCTCTGCTGAAATAAAATCTGGTTTGTTTTCAGTTTTTTGGAAAATGGGACTATCAGCAGCAACTAATTCATTTTTCTGGGTGGCATTTGAGTAATCCAATTCTAGAATCTGATTGCTTGGTTGATCGGTCAATACCTGTTTTTTGCCATCAGGCCAGGTAATTTCAATTTGGTCAACTTGCTCCGAATTTCCCAATCCAAAGTGCATGCGGAAGGTAGAGGATGATTGAAACCCTCGGACTACCTGATGCTCTTGAACCTGTGTTTCATTACCTACCGTAAGTTTGACCTTGGTGCCAATGCCAAAATTATTTCCCTCAGGTCCTTTGAGCTTGATTTGGAGATGATTACCTGATTTACTCTGATTTTCAAATATTCCCGCAAATTCATTCAGATTGTTGACGATCAGGTCCAAATCACCATCATTATCCAAGTCTGCAAAGGCTGATCCGCTGGAAAACCCTTCTTCTTCAAAACCCCAGTCTAAAGAACGGTTTGCGAATTGCAAGTCTCCCTGATTTTCAAAGAAATAATTATGAACTGGCGTGGAACTCATGCTGGTAACGAGGTGGAGCGTGTCCGCCTGCTGGTTAGCGACTGCCTGTTTGAAATAATAGTCGCCTTTGTATTTCAGAAAATCCCTGTTGGTGTAATCCCGGTAATAGCCATTGCTGACGAAAAGGTCTTTCTGACCGGAATTTGTAGCATCAAAGAATAGTGCTGCCCAAGACCAGTCTGTATTGGAAATACCTGCAAGTTGGCCCATTTCAGAAAATTTTCCTTCCCCTAAATTCACCTGAAGCATATTTCGCATGTTTTGGTGATAGAAGCCTTTGCGGATCATTAGGGCATATTGCTCGTAATTTTCTGGCCCGTAAAGCAATTTTTGCCGCTTATTGTCCTCTGGAAGCATGTCCAAAGTGAAGATGTCAAGAAGCCCATCATTATTGATGTCTGCGATATCAGCGCCCATGGAAAAATGGGAAATATGCTGGAAATAATCCGTCATTACATCCCTGAAGGTTCCGTCTTTTTGATTGATGTACAGATAGTCGGGTTCAATGTAGTCATTGGTGACAAGGATATCAGGCCAGCCATCTTCATTGATATCAGAAGCTACTACTCCCAGACCAAAGCCTAATGGAGATCCTTTGATTCCAGCACTTTCGCTGATGTCTGTAAATACATTTCCATCATTTCGATAGAGTTTATCTCCGGAGTAGGGGTGACGGATATTTTTTACCTCATCAAACTCCAATTCGTTGATGACTTGAATGTGATGATTGAGTAAGTAAAGATCCAAGTCCCCATCCCGGTCAAAATCAAAAAACAAAGCCTGGGTGCTATTGGAAGGGTCAGCTATTCCATATTCTTGGGCTTGATTTTCAAAAGTGAAATCACCCTGATTGACCCATAGTTCATTTTTTCTGCTTTCAGGAGAACCCTTACCCGAATAGCAAACATAAATATCCAAAAGCCCATCTCCATTCACATCTGCCATACTCGCCCCTGTAGACCAATTTGGGTTTTTGGTAATTCCAGCTGCTTTGGTCCGATCTTCAAATTTCCAATCTCCCAGATTTTTATAAAGGGTGTTTGGAACCATATTTCCTGTGAAAAAAATATCATCCCAGCCGTCATTATCCAGGTCTCCTACGGCAACTCCTCCGCCATTGTAGAAATATTCATACCGAAGAATATTATTCTCTCGGTCTTCTGTTAACTGATTCTTAAAAGAAATGCCGATTTTTTTTGACTTCAACCGAACGAAATTTGCTTCGAAATTTTCCTGAGCAAAAAGTGATTCCGGGATGCTCAGAAGCATCACAATCAAAAGAGATAGATTGTGGATTCGAATCATAAAATGCGAAAACAAGATTTTAATTTTAACTCAGCTTTTTAAGTACGTCTTCAAACAGCTGTTCGTTTACGACGGCAACTCCACCCATGAGTCCTACATCCTTTCCAAGCTGATAAAGTGCCAATTCAGATTTTTCTCTAGACTTGGCCATACTGTAAATATTCAAGGCCTGCTGAATGGGTGTGATTAGGTATTGATTTGCTTCAGCTACAGAGCCACCGATGATGATTAAATCTGGATTGAGTAGCTGAATCAAAATTGAAATTCCTCTTCCCAGATCCAATCCGGCTTCCGAGAGAATCGTGATAGCTCGCTGATCTCCTGCCAATGCAGCTTCTACCACCAAACCAGGCTCGAGTTCACCTTGATGGTCCCGGACCATCCGGGCAAGAATACTATCCGAGTCAATTTTGATGGCTTCCTCGGCCATTCGGACTATTGCCGTTCCCGAAGCTACTGCTTCAAGGCATCCTTTTTTACCACAGGAGCAGGTCACATTTCTATTTTCAAAGATCGGAGAATGAGAGAACTCACCCGCAAAGCCCGAAGCACCTCGATAGATCTTTCCATCTATGATGATTCCTAGACCTATTCCCCATCCAACAAAGACTCCCAACACGTTTTTATGGGTGTGATCGGGACCAAATTTAAATTCAGCCAGTGTCATTGCTCTAGCATCATTCTCGAGGAATACTTTCTTTTGAAATCGCTCCTCGAATGAATCTAATAGAGTCTTTCTTCCAAAACGCAAATAAGTGTAATTCACACCCCCCACAGCATCCACCAATCCAGGCATAGAAATACCGATGGCAATAATTTTTTCTGAAGGTATTCCTGATTTTTGAAGATAAGCCTCGATTAAATCAGCAATCCGGTCAAAAGTCTCTCTTTCGTTGTTCAGGACTAATTTATGGCATTCTTTTTCTGTGATAGGCTGATTATGACAGCTGTAGAGGCAGAGGTTGATGGTGAACTTGGAAAGGTCGACAGATAGCACATAGAATGCATCTTCTGCCAGGCGATACAAATCCGGTTTGCGACCTCCTTGGGATTCAGCTCTTCCTTGCTTGATGACTTCTCCAGAACTCATCAGATCGCTGAGGAGGGAGTTTACCGTAGGCAGCGATATTCCTACTTCCGTGCATATTTCACTGGCTGTATTGGCACCTTTGAGGTAAAGGTTTTTAATAATCTTGATTTTATTCAGGTAGCTCTTTATTTCTACTACCCCGTCCATCTGATCGATGACCGCTTGAGGATTAATTAGGTTCATGGTCTGAAAGGTATGCCTGAATTAAGTGATTTTTTATATTCTGAAAAAACACTTTCTTAAAAAAATCAAAAAACAAGGCGGTTTTTTTTCAAATTAATTGAATTTATTTTTCATAAGCAGCTAAGGCTAGGAAAAGATTTCGCTTTTTGATGAAAAAGAGGAGTGCAGAAGCAAAAAAAAACCGGCCAATGAAGGCCGGCAAAAAGTTTTTCAATTAGTTGTCCGTAGCTCAATCACCCTTAAAATTTACTCAATCAAGATTAAACAATTCACTAGCGGACTAGCTCAAAAACTTGATTGAATGTACGGTGAATAATTTGAAATTCAAAATTATGGGTGTAAAAACACATATTTTATTTTCAAAATACCTTTTATTGTATGTTGTCCATTTTCTTGGCGATCTCTTCAGCCTCTGCCATAAGCTTATCTGCAGCAGTGCGGTCGCTGTGAGAAAGTTTGTGTGCTTTTTCAAGAGTCTTTTTGTAGAGCTCCTGCAATTTTTCCTTTTCTGATTTCTTCTTGAATAGTCCGAACATGGTTTGTTTTTTATTTAACAACAGAAATCTAACCAGGAAGTTTATTGATTTATTCGAAGAGTATTTTCCCTGTCTGCTACTATCTCATCATCCTGATAGTTGATCAAGTCGATTAATCGTCCTGAAGCACTGTAATACCTCCAAGGCCCTTCTTTTTTACCATCCTTCATGGTTCCTTCGGAAGCTTTTCTGCCATTTTCATGATAAAAAGTCCATATACCCTCTGCTTTTCCGGACACAAAATTTCCTTCTGATTCTTTCTTACCATTCACATAGTAGGTGATTCGGGTTCCATTGCCATCCTTCAAGGTTCCTTTATCATAAGTGCTAGTTCCATCGTAGCTCCGATATTCGGATACGTTCATTAGCCTTCCATTGTCCCAAGTCTCCTCTTGAGTCAATTGCTTGTTGTCGTAGAAAAGTCCCCAAATACCATCTTCGAATCCAAGTTTGTAGGTACCGATAGATTTGAGCTGTCCTCCGTCATAATAATAGACCCACTGACCATTTTCCATTCCAAGCTCATATTCTCCTTCTGCGATCAATATGCCGATTTTGTTGAAGTACTTCCAGAGCCCTGTCTTGGTGTCATTTCGATATTCTCCGATACTATAGAGTACTCCGTCTGGAAAGTAGCTTTTCCAGATTCCAGTTTTCATTCCATTCTCATATTGGCCTTCTACAGATACTTCACCACTCTCAAAGTACTCCTCGTATTTGCCTACTGGGACACCAAGCTCATAAGTTTTGCGCTTTGCCAATTTCTTGTTTGGATAGTATTCCTCCCAGGTGCCAACCGCGATTCCACTCTCGTATTTTTCAACTCTGGCTAAGCGGCGATTATCGTAATAGTATTTCCAAGTCCCTATTCGGTTCCCTCGGTCATCATAGGTCTCTTCTGCCTCTACTTGCTTGGTATCAGGAAAGTAATAAGTCCATTTTCCGACTTTATTTCCGTTTTTGTACTCCCCTTCCTCCATCACCTGACCTGCATAGGAGTATCGCTTGAAAGTGCCTTCGAGCTTTCCTTCTTTGTAAACCCCTTCGGTCATTAAGTTGCCTTCTTGGTCATACTCTAGATATGGGCCCTGCCGAAGACCGTTTTCATAAAATTCTCGGATATAGACTTCACCAAAAGGGTGGTAGGTAATCCATTGGCCAATTTTTTTTCCCTTATCGTATTGTCCTTCTGTGAGTACTCGTTTAGGTTCTATGTAGGAGGGTTGGCCAGTTTTTCCATAGTATTCGACGAAGTTGCCGATCAATACACTATCCTGAAAAATTAAGTCTCTCTTCAAATATCCATCAGCATCGTAAATCTTGGCAGGGCCAAAAAGCTTTCCATTTTTGTACTCCAATTCCATCCTTTTCTTACCGTCCGGATGATATGTTGTCCACTTTCCATCCTGAACGTTGTCCTCAAACATCCCCTCGGTAATCAGCTTATTTGTTTTTGCGTCAAAGTATTTCCAAAGTCCCTGCCGCTGCTGATTGCTTACAACTCCGGTGCTGACTACAGTCGAATCTTTGTTGTAAAGCTTAACTAGTTGATTGTCTTGCGCTAAAAGTGGACTGGAAAGGAAGAGTAAAATGATCAGAAGATACCTCATATATGTTTTTCGGGAGATTATTTGGTTTAGTCTGATGACTGTCGTACCAATTTAAAATATTACTACGGTGAATCGGGAAATCAGGTTAAAAATAATTTAAATCTGGCTTTTTGCCGAATGGGCTTTTAGGTGTTCAAAAACCGCTCTTATTTCTTTTTGCCATTCGTTTTTATTCCTTTCAATGGCAGATTCTACCTTCAATTCTTTAAACCATTGGTTGAAATCTCGATTCTGGGCTTGTTTCTCATTGGGTTTTCCCAAAAGTATTTCCTGATAATCCCATGGACTCTCGGATTGACATAATTGAAAGTTTGCATGAGAAAGCTGGAGCTTTGGATAAGAGCTTTTTCCAGCAAGGACAAATAGAAAAAGGCCTTTTCCGAACCAGTTAAGCAGACGAATATTCAGGCCCGTTTCAAAATCAAAATCACGGATTAGGTCCAATACTTGATATGGAAGACCTCCCAAATCCTGTCCTTGCGAAAGTTTTTTTCCTTTCGAATTTGAATGTATTTGAACCAGATCTTCCTGAGGGAATAGATCTCCAATTTCACCCAAAAGCTCCCAAAATTGATATTTGAGCTGATTTTGTCTGCGAATTAGATTCTCATCTTGCCAAAGATCCAGGTCGAGCGTATTCATCCTACCAATGTAAAAGTGCCGATGCCCAGGTAAATCCTGATCCAAAGGCAGCCAGGCAAATGAGGTCGCCCTCTTTGATTTTACCCTGCTCCCAAGCTTCACTCAATGCAATGGGAATTGTGGCTGCTGTGGTGTTTCCCATATGCATGATGTTATTAAAGACCTTTTCATCAGGAAGCCCAAGCTTTTGCTGTATGTATTGACTGATACGGAGATTGGCCTGATGAGGAATAAGCAAATCAATGGCTGACTGCTCCAGCTGATTGTGATCCAAAGCTTCCTGAATCACTTCCATAAATCGGAGTACTGCATGCTTAAAAACAGCATTTCCGTTCATTTTCAAAAAAGTGCTTCCTGATTCCAGCATTTCCGGAGAAAGTCTGACTTCTCGACTACTCCCAGGGTCTTTGCAATACAACTCTTCCGCGTATTCTCCCTGAGAATGAAGGTGGGTAGAAAGAATTCCGGATTGATCGGATGAAGATGGGCCCAAAACTACTGCACCGGCACCATCAGCAAAAATCACTGAGCTAGATCGACCTTCGTCGCTTTTGTCCAAGGCAGAAGACTGAATTTCGGCTCCTACTACCAGAATTCGGTCGTACATGCCAGTTTTAATGAATTGATCGGCGACAGAAAGGGCGTATATAAAACCAGAACAGGCATTTCGAATATCCAATGCTCCAATATTATCAAAACCCAATTCTCGCTGAAGCAATACACCGTTTCCAGGGATAAAATAGTCAGGTGTGATAGTGGCAAAAACAATAAAATCGATGTCCATAGCCGTCAGATTAGCTCGCTCAAGGGCCATTTCTGTCGCTTTTCTAGAAAGTGAAGTCAGTGTGTCAATGCCTGGGGTAAACCAATGACGTGATTGAATTCCTGTTCGCTCTACAATCCATTCGTTGCTTGTGTCCATCATTTGGGACAATTCCTCATTGGTCACTACTCGCTCGGGCACATAATGTCCCACACCTAGAATTTTGGACTTTCTCATTTGTTATTTTGGGTTAGTTGGAAAAGTTTACTCGCAAATATCCGAACCTAGGTTCGGAAATCAAAAACATCAAAACGACGGACGACTATTAACCAAACAAGGTATAATTGCCATGCTGGTCCATCGGGTCGGTTTTCCGGATGAGTGCCGGACTGTCATTTTTCACAGAGTTAACCAGAGTGCTCACCGGGTAGCTCAGCATTTCATTAGCTGAAAAAGGCTTGAGGATTTCCAGAAGTTCTTCTTCGCTGCTGTAATTGTTGAGCCATTTTTTTTCAGTCTCCTGAGTTAAAACTACCGGCATCCGATCATGAACTTCTGACACCAATTCATTGGGCTCTGTAGTCAGGATCAAGAAAGTGTGCTGATTTTCTCCATCGACAGTTTCATACTCATCCCAAATCCCCGCAAACGAAAACAGTCCTCCTTCTCGAAGCGTAAATCGATGTGGAATGGAGGTTTTCTTTCCCAGTTTTTTCCATTCATAAAAACCATCCGCCGGGATGATACACCTTCTTTGCTTGAAAGAGCTTTTAAAGGTTATTTTTTGATGAACAGATTCCGCTTTAGCATTTATTAGCTTTTGAGAGACAGGTTTATTTCTTCCGAATTCTGGAGTAATCCCCCAATAGAAAAAGGAAAAACCTTTTGGGCTTTGGGAAGTGATCACAGGTACAAGTTGCGTCGGTGCAATGTTGTACCGTGGTTTGAAGTCGGAGAGCATTTCAGCCTGGAATCGCTCTTCTAATTCTATCTTACTCTTGCTCAGGGAATATCGTCCACACATGTATCGGGAGTTTAGGCTGGGAAGTTAGAAATCCCCGCTAACAAATTCAAATGCTCTTTTTTCAGAGAAATATGGTTTACTGGAATCTGAGGATGTGAAGCCCACATGGCCTCCTTGTTTTGGGAATTCAAAATAGATGGGATCGAGATCTTTGGCCAGTTTCACAGGGAAACAAAGATCAGAAAGAAAGGGGTCATTTTGTGCGTTTAGGATCAGTGTAGGGGTTTTTATCTTTTCAAGAAAGAAAAGAGATGAATTCACCTGATAGTATTCCTTTGCATCACTGAACCCATGAAGTGGTCCGGTGAAAAAATCATCAAAATCACTTAGTTTATTGATTCTTTCCAGAAAATGAATTGGGATTTGATCGGGATGGTTTTTTGCCTTTCGAAGTACTTTTTCCCTAAGGGTCTTCAAAAATCTGTCTGAATAGAGCTTGTTTGAGCCTGATGATATTTTCTCACTACTACTTGCTAGATGCAAGGGGACAGAGATTGCCATCCCTTTTTCGATGGGTTTATCATTCGAAAGATCTTCCCCAAGATATTTTAAAGTCAGATTCCCTCCCAAACTGAACCCAATCAAAGAAATATATCCATATTTTTCCGCAGCATGACTGACCACCGTATCCAAGTCGTAAGTAGCACCAGAATGATAAAAAATGGGTTGGTTGTTTAATTCCTCACCACAGCCACGGTAATTCCAACAGAGCACATCGAAACCATTTTGCAGGAAAATTTTAGCCATTCCAAGAATATACGGTCTTCGGCTATTTCCTTCCAATCCATGAGAAATGATGACCAACTTTTCATTATTCATTCTGTACCAGTCCAAATCCAAAAAGTCTCCATCAGGAGTATCGATTCGCTCAGTCTGCGGGCTTCGAAGCGGGACCTTTCTGAATAGTGCAGGGAAAACCGTTTCCAAGTGTCGGTTAAACAGCCACTTAGGTCTTTGATATTTACTATGGGAGATTAAAGGCATTTTTTTTCAAAAGACGAGTTCGAAATCGCTTTCTCGAAAATACAAGAGTAAATTTGAATAAAGACTTTTTAAAAACTATTTTTGGACACTTTAATTCACGATAAGCGCGCAAAAACCTATGGCCGAAGTAATCAGAATGCCTAAAATGAGTGACACCATGGAAGAAGGAGTAATCGCTTCTTGGTTGAAGAAAGTTGGGGATACCGTGAAGCCTGGAGACATCCTAGCCGAGGTCGAGACTGACAAAGCAACCATGGAACTGGAATCCTACGATGAAGGTGTCCTACTACATATTGGAGTAAAAGAAAAAGAAGCAGTCCCTGTCAATGGGATCATTGCTGTGATTGGAGAGAAGGGTGAGGATTTCGAACATCTGCTTTCTGATAATGGAGCAGCAGCTGAAGAAAAAGAAGAGACTCAAGAAAAAGAAGAGCCTAAGAAGGAGGCCGAAAAGCCAAAATCAAAGGAGAAGATCGATACTTCTTCTATCAATGCAACTATCATCACCATGCCTAAGATGTCCGATACCATGCAGGAAGGGACTATTTCGGCTTGGTTGAAGAAAGTAGGAGATGATATTAAGTCTGGTGAAATCATCGCGGAAGTAGAAACTGACAAGGCGACGATGGAGCTAGAATCCTACGAAGACGGAAATTTACTTTATATAGGTATTGAAGAAGGTAATAGCGTCCCAGTAGACGGTGTGATAGCCGTAATCGGTGAGAAAGGAGCAGATTACGAAACGCTTCTCAAGGCTCATGAGCAAGAAATGGCCGGAGAAAGTGAAGAGGAGGAAGCACCAAAGCAGGAATCTAAATCTAGTCCTCAACCTGAGAAAAAAGAGTCTCAAACAGCCTCTACACCAAGTCCTGCTCCAGTTTTGGCAGATGGTGAGCGAGTGAAAGCCTCTCCTTTGGCGAAGAAAATAGCAGAGGAAAGAGGAATCGATATCCGACAGGTAGCAGGATCCGGAGATGGAGGCCGAATCATCAAAAGAGATGTCGAAAACTTTGTTCCAACAGCAGCACCAGCAGCTTCAAGTTCGGCTTCTGCTGTAATGCCTTCAGTAGGGCAGGAGAGCTATCGCGAAGAGAATGTCTCTCAAATGCGTAAGGTCATCGCGAAGCGATTGGCCGAAAGTAAATTCGGTGCTCCTCACTTCTATCTGACCATGGAAATCAACATGGATAAGGCAATTGAAGCGAGAAAGAGCATGAACGAAATTGCTCCAGTCAAAATATCCTTTAATGATATGGTGATCAAAGCTGCTGCAGCAGCTTTGAGACAGCATCCGAAAGTAAACTCAAGCTGGCTGGGAGACAAAATTCGCTACAACGATCATATCCATATCGGTATGGCGGTAGCTGTGGAGGAAGGACTTTTAGTTCCTGTCATCCGTTTTGCAGATAGCAAGTCTCTTTCTCAAATCTCCAACGAGGCTAAAACGCTTGGCGGAAAGGCCAAAAACAAAGAATTGCAACCAAAGGATTGGGAAGGAAATACCTTTACCATCTCCAATTTGGGAATGTTCGGTATCGAAGAATTCACAGCTATCATTAATCCACCAGATGCTTGTATCTTGGCAGTAGGCGGTATAAAGGAAACTGTCATTGTCAAAAACGGGGAAATGAAGGTTGGAAATGTGATGAAGGTGACGCTTTCTTGCGATCACCGAGTAGTAGATGGAGCAGTTGGTTCTGCTTTCCTTCTCACACTCAAGGGCCTCTTAGAAGACCCGGTCAGAATTCTCATCTAATTATAAAGTCTGTCAAAAAGTCCTGTTTTCGCAGGACTTTTTGCTTTAGAACAGTTATTGGTAATACAATCCGCAATCTTTATGTTCTAGAGAATATTTACTCAATAATACTTTTGAAATGGAAAGAATAAAATCAACTACCGTCGTTGCAATCAAGCATAACGGAGAAACTGTGATAGGAGCAGATGGTCAAGCGACCCTAGGAAATACCGTAGCTAAAAGCAGTGTTAAGAAAATCCGTGTTTTGCAAGGCGGTAAAATTGTCACTGGTTTTGCAGGTTCGACTGCTGATGCCTTCACTTTATTGGAGAAGTTTGAGGAGAAATTGGGTGCCTTTGGCAATAATATGAAGCGTGCAGCTGTGGAATTGGCAAAAGAATGGCGAATGGACCGCATGCTGAGTAAGCTTGAAGCGATGATGATTGTAGCTGATCGGGATGATATTTTGATTATATCTGGAACAGGAGATGTAATCGAACCGGATTTGGAAATTGCGACGATTGGTTCGGGTAGCATGTACGCCCAATCAGCAGCAAGGGCTTTGAAAAAGTACGCGACACACCTCACTGCAGAAGAGATGGTAAGAGAAAGTCTTCACATCGCAGCAGACGTCTGTATATATACCAATCATAATTTGGTAATCGAAAAAGTCAGCGGTTAAAACCTGCTTAGCTAGCCGAGTCGAAGGATTCGGCTTTTTTTATCTAAAATTCAAACCTAGCCAAGCTTTCCTGTGTTTACTAGATGAATCAGTAAACCATACATGGAAACGACGACCAAAAAGAAATCCGCTAAAAAGGATTACAGAAAAATTATCCTCGAATCTTACATGCACCATGTACTTGAGCATGGGCATGAACCAGTATCTATTTTCAAGTTTTCCAAAGAATTGAAAATGACTGAGGGTGAGTTTTATACCTATTTCACCTCTTTCGATTCAATTAAATCAGCCATTTGGGTTGAGCTATTTGACGAAACAGTCTCCCAACTCGAATCTCAGGAAGTTTACAAGGAATATTCAGTAAGAGAGAAATTTCTAGGCTTCTTGTTTACCTGGATCGAGGTTTTAAAAAATAACAGATCATATTTATTGAGTCTCTATGGTGGAAAGCCAAAGGCAATGTCTCCACTACCTGCAGAAATGAAGATTTTCCGCGAGAGATTTAAAGACTTTGCCAGTGAAATCATCCTAGAAGGTAAGGAAACGCAGGAGATTGCAAATCGCCCAATAATTTCCGACCGATATGATGAGGCACTTTGGATTCAAGTCTTATTTGTATTCAACTATTGGTTGTCCGACCAGACTCCAGGATTTGAAAAGACCGATGCGGCTATTGAAAAGTCTGTCAACTTAGCCTTTGATCTCATGGGGAAAAGTGCACTAGACAGCTTTTTGGATTTCGCTAAGTTTCTCTACCAAACAAAATAATCATGCCTGAAAAATTAAGAGAACAGGAATCCATTCCGGTTTCTAAAGTACAACGAGCTGCAAAATTTATCTCTACCGGTGCAAAGGTGGGTGGTAACTATGTCAGGCACTATGCCAAGAAGATGGTAAATCCCGCCTTGGATAAGGAGGGTTTGCATCAAAGCAATGCGGAAGATATTTATAAATCGCTTAGTCAGCTGAAAGGTTCTGCCTTGAAAGTAGCACAGATGATGTCTATGGACAAAAATCTCCTACCTAGAGCCTATCAGGACAAATTCACCATGGCACAGTATTCTGCGCCGCCTCTGTCGTATCCTTTGGTAGTGAAAACCTTCCAAAAATACTTCTCCAAGGGTCCTGAGCAGCTTTTTGATACTTTCACCCGATCTGCTGTCAATGCCGCTTCGATCGGGCAGGTACATCAAGCTACCAAAGGTGACAAGGTTCTAGCAGTAAAAATTCAATATCCGGGAGTTGCAGATTCAGTAAGTTCTGATCTCAAATTGGTTCGTCCTTTTGCGCTCAGACTACTAAATATGAATGAGAAGGAGTTGGATCATTACATGGAAGAAGTAGAGGAAAAGCTTCTGGAGGAAACCGATTATCAATTGGAGATTCAGCGGTCTAGAGAGATTTCCGGTGCCTGTTCACATATTGCTAATTTGAATTTCCCAAACTACTATGATGAATTTAGCTCGGAGCGAATCATCACGATGGATTGGATTCAGGGAAATCATATCAAAGAATGGTTAGAGACTAACCCTAGCCAAGAAGCCAAAAATCAAATTGGACAGGCGCTTTGGGATTTCTATCACCATCAGGTTCATAACCTCATGCAAGTCCACGCAGACCCCCATCCTGGTAATTTCATCGTGCAGGAAGGTGATGTA
Source organism: Algoriphagus sp. NF (assembly GCF_028823735.1). Taxonomy (NCBI): domain Bacteria; kingdom Pseudomonadati; phylum Bacteroidota; class Cytophagia; order Cytophagales; family Cyclobacteriaceae; genus Algoriphagus; species Algoriphagus sp. NF. The sequence goes on along the minus strand of NZ_JAPEIB010000001.1, from coordinate 15,676 downwards.
TTAGGAATCATTGATTTTGGTTGTGTGAAAATAATTCCAGAGGATTTTTATCATGGATATTTCTCTTTGATCAAAAAAGATCTCTTGATCAAGGAAGAAGAATTGAATCAAATCTTCTACAACCTAGAGTTCATTTCGGATAAAGATACGGATCAGGAAAAGGCCTATTTCAAGGGAGTTTTCAAGGAAATGATTTCGCTTTTAGGTAAGCCATTTCATGTGGATCGCTTTGACTTCGCTGATGATGGATTCTTTGAGCAGATTTTCGAACTTGGGGACCGAATTTCTAATGATAAGATGTTTAAAAAATCACGTCAAGCACGTGGCTCTAGACATGGGTTATATATCAACCGAACTTACTTTGGACTATACAATCTGTTGAATCAGCTTGGTGCTACAGTAGACACTACTAAGCCAGATTGGCTTGCTTCCTAAAACTTTGTTTTGTGAAAGGTTAAGGTTAAAAATGACTCCAATTGGAGTCATTTTTTTTTGAGTAATTCCCATTCTTCTGCCAAGACGCTGTAGTAAATGGTATTTCTCCTTCGGCCTGTCGAAAGTAGCGTATGGCTTCGGAGTACACCTTCTTCTACAAAACCCATTTTTTCTACTGCTCTGCGGGCAGGAATGTTCAGTACATCGGTTTTGATTTCTACTCGTTGCATTCCCAAATTCTCGAAGGCATGGGAAAGCATCAAATCTTTCATTTCGCGATTGATTCCCTTTCCATGAAAGTCTCTTCCAAGCCAAGTCCAGCCAATTTCTATCCGCTGGTCCCTTGCTGAATAATTCCCAAATGCAGTCGAACCCATCAATACGCCGCTCTTTTTATCAACTACCACAAACTGCAGTCTTTCTCCGTTCATGGCGGGTTGAGCCCAATCTCTGATTCCAATCAAAGTAGAAAGATCGTGTGTAAAATACTCCCAAAGTGCCTTGTCCTGGGTCTGTGCCAGAAGCAAAGAAAAATCCTGCTCAAGAATTGGTCTGAGCAGGATTTGGTCATTTTCCAAATGAACCGGTTTTATCATGTCAATATTTCTTTCAAATGTTTATTGAATAGTGCGACTTCTTCGGGTGTGCCTGTAGATATTCTACACCAATCATTCAAGGGCGGAAAAGGTCTGCCGATAATCATACCCCGGTCAGCAAATGCTTTGTTGAGTTCTTTGATGTCTTTTCCTGATTGGAAAAAGACAAAATTCGCATGACTATCTAAATAGGGTCTTTTTAATTCCTCAAGTGTTTGAATGATGGCATTTTTGGCTTCAGTTGTTTTCTCCAAAGAGAATTTGTAAAAATCGGGATCTTGAAGTGCTGCTTTTCCAGCTTCGATAGCCATAATATTGGTGTTGGCTACGACTCTATCGCGAAGCTTTTCAGCTAATGCAGGTCTTGCTATTAGGTAGCCCAATCGAATTCCAGCCAAACCATAGACCTTGGAAAAGGTTCTGGAGACAATCACATCCATTCCTTTTTTGACCAATTCAACCATAGAGGGATAGTTGGGTTCTGTGATGTAGTCGTAATATGCCTCATCACTGAAAACCACAGTATTTTTACTCACTGTTTCACAGAAATCCATCACACGATCAGCAGGAAGGAGTTTTCCGGTTGGATTGTTTGGATTACAAAGGAAAACAAGCCTTGTCTGGTAAGAAACTCTCTTTTCAATTTCATCGAGGTCAAAATCTAGATCCTTATTGAGAGGAACCCAGTTGATGTCGGTGCCCCATAGTTCGGCATAATCCATCATCGAAAGAAAAGTCGGAGCACAGGAAATAATTTCTCCGCCTTGACCAAAAGTGATTCCTGTGATCTTAAGGCCCTCTGTCGAACCTGCCACTAAGACGATATGATCCTCGGGTACACCTTCTTTTTCGGAAATCATTTTGACCAAGTCCGAATTGTAGCTCCATGGATAGCGACATCCCAGGTCAAAATTATTGATCATTGCTTCCCGCATTTTATCGGAAGGGCCATAAGGATTCTCGTTTGAGCCCAATCTGATAGGGCCTTCGAGAGGTCTTGGGTTATATTTTTTGATCTCTTCCGCACTTAATGGACTTAAAAGCCCTCCGCTCATCAAGGTTACACCACCTCCAAGACCGATTTTTTTCAGCCAGTTCCTTCTTGAAATTCCGTTCATATTTTCCTCAGTTTCTTGTCAAATTACCAATAATTCCGATATCAAATTAAAAAAAATGTGCATTTGTATGTGGAAAATCTTTCGAAATACATTGGGAGATCAAGTGTTGTTTAAAATTTTATTTCAAAATTTTGATAGATGGCAGAATAATTTTTTTAAATTATAGGAAAAGCAATGAACCCCTAAAAGCCCAAATTATGAAAAAGTCTATTTTACTTCTTTTGACATGTATGATTTTGGCCTTCAATGCTGAGGCGCAAAAGGAACGTTTTATGGTACTTGAATTTGTAAAAGTGGAAAGCGATCAGCTTTTTGATTATATAGAATTCAAGGATTTGATGGAAAAAGTCTATCGGCAGGCGCGCAATGATAATCAAATTGCAGGCTGGGATTTTTGGTCTTTACAATCTGGCACTGATCAGTCTGATTTTCAATATATCATGGTGACGCATTACGATGATCCTGTAAAAATGATGAGTGGATTGGATGAAGAAAAAATGATTGAATACACCAAAATCGCATATCCTCATCTGAATGATGCTCAAGTGGTCAAGCTCTTTGAAAACTCACTGTCCATGCGAGAAATGCCCATGCGGCTTTACATGAAAGAGATTGTTTGTACCGATGATAATTTCCAAATGAAGCCGGGAGTTTTAGCGTCTTTTGATCTGATGAAAGCTCGGGAAGGAAATTTTACTGCATACGAAAAAGCAGAAGAAGAGGTGTTCAAGCCTATTCACCAGAAGCGAATAGAACAAGGCCTGATGGGACATTGGAGCTTGCTAAGAACAGCCCTTCCTCTTGGTTCCGAGGCTAAATCCACTCATTTGACTATGAATGTTTACAAGGATTATATGCAGTTTTTCAATGCTCAAGCCTATGAAGACATGGAGCAATCTGACGCTCAGCGAAGAGCGGTCAATGAAGGTTTGAACTCTCGTGACCAAAAATGGGTTTATTTAGCAACGTTAGAAAATGTAGTTAGGTAGTGATAGTCCGGTTTGAAACTACCTTGAGAGGCCTCGAGACAAGGCCTCTTTTTTTTGGAATTTTTTAAATAGAAAAATCCCTAGCATAGGGCCAATACTCAATAACCCCATGGCAGTTTGAATGCCTAGTACTGCGATCAACCACTCGGTCCATTGAATGGACAGGATAGTCAGCCCGAATCCCAGGCAATTGACTAAGGTAAGAGCAGTCCCGCGGTACTCTGCCGGAGTGGCTTGGGCAACTAAAGTAGAGAACTGTGGTGAATCTGCAGTGACAAGAATCCCCCAGATGAAAAGAAAAACTAAACCTAGGCCTCCGGCGTTTGGAGGCAAAATCCATAAGTAAAGACAACAAATCCCTGATCCTATCAAGGAAAATAAAGCGACAGAACGGCTTCCTGCTTTCTCTGCAATGAATCCTCCGAGAGCACAGGAAAGTGCACCTATACCGATGATTGAGAATGAGAAGATGGCATTTTGACCTGTCCCGGGTGCATGTTGCATTTGCCAAAAAATCAAAGCAGGTACAAACGCCCAAAAGGTATAGAGTTCCCACATATGTCCAAAATAGCCAGAAGCAGCACTTTTTAGTGAGTTGATTTGACTGAGACGTGGGAGGAGATTCCAGTCAAATTTGGGGCTTTTCCTGCGATGGGGTCCGTCAGGCACACCAAATCCAACCAAGATACTTCCCAGTAAGGCTATTGCGGATGTTGTCCAAAAAATCGATTGATAGGAAAGCTGATACCCCAAGGCCTTCACTAAATAAGGAGAGGCCGTTCCAAATACTAGCGCCCCCACCAAAAGTCCCAATGCTTTTCCAAGTCCCTTCTCGTAGTAATCTGAGGCGATTTTCATTCCCACTGGATAAATTCCAGCCAGAAAAAAGCCAACCAAAAAGCGAAGGACTAAAAGGCTTTCAAAATGTAAGGGAAGAATGGTGATGAGAAAATTGAAAGTGGATGCGAGGAATCCGCTTGCTAGAAACACCTTGCTGGGTGAAAATCGATCTGGAATCGACAGAAGAGCAAATACAAGGGTGCCGGAAATAAATCCGAACTGAACGGCCGAGGTAACGGCACCTGTCAGTTCGGATCTACCAAGGATCTCCCCAAGTTCAGGAATTACAGCATTTCCTGCAAACCAAAGGGAAGTACCCAAAAATTGCGCAATCACAATCAAGGTGAGTGCTTTTCCGGGCTTCATTTTCTTCATTTAGCTCCGATCAGAGATTTAATTTTTGTGATCTCCTCTACACTAAACTCGCTGTTTCCTATGGCAGAAACGTTATCATCCAATTGTTCGGGTTTAGAGACTCCTACAAGCACGGAGGTGATTCTCGAGTCTTTCAGTAGCCATGCAATGGCCATTTGAGCAAGTGTTTGTCCTCTGCCAATAGCTATCTCATTAAGTTGTTTGATCATTTCGATTTTATCATCGCTGATTTGCTCTGGCTTAAGATACCTTCCATCCTTGGCAGCTCTTGAGTCTTCAGGAATTCCTTTTAGATACTTATCAGTCAAAAGGCCCTGCTCTAAGGGAGAAAAAGCGATACTTCCTACTCCTTTGTCTCCTAAGACGTCCAAAAGTCCATCTTCTACCCAGCGATCAAGCATACTATACCTAGGTTGATGAATTAGCAAAGGGGTTCCCAAATCTTTCAAGATTTGATAGGCTTTGGCAGTTTCTTCTGCGCTGTATTGGGAAATGCCTACATAAAGGGCTTTTCCTTGTCTTACCAATTGGTCAAGTGCTCCCATGGTTTCTTCCAAAGGGGTATGTGGATCGGGTCTGTGATGGTAGAAAATGTCCACGTAGTCCAAGCCCATTCGTTTTAAACTCTGATCGCAGCTTGCGATGAGGTATTTTCTAGATCCCCAGTTTCCGTATGGACCAGGCCACATATCCCAACCTGCTTTGGAGGAGATAATTAATTCATCTCTATAAGCACTAAAGTCCTTTTGAAGTATTCTCCCAAAATTCTCCTCTGCCGATCCAAAAGGAGGTCCGTAATTATTCGCCAAATCAAAGTGCGTGATTCCCAGATCAAAAGCTCTTCTGAGGATTTTTCGTCCCAAGGTGAAATCCGCATTGTGGCCGAAATTATGCCAAAGCCCTAAGCTTATCTCGGGCAAAAGTAATCCACTTCTTCCCGTTCTTCGATACTTCATTCCTGAGTATCTGCTTGAATCAGGATGATAAGGTGGAAGTGGGTTATGGTCGTTGATTTGCATATTGATAGGTTTTTAGGTTTACTGAAACCAAATTAAGGCGATAATTAAGGATAACAAACAGACACCTGCAACGAAAAGCCAGCTTTTTATCACAAACCGAATCCAATCATTGTATTTTACACCAGCGGCGGCTATTACTGCCATCATTCCTCCATTAGTAGGAGATAAAATATCCATTAAACCTGAGGCATATTGGGTAGCCAAAACTGCTAATTGCCTCGAAATACCCAAAAGGTCCATCAAAGGCACTGCTAGCGGAATTGTTAATACATTTTGTCCTGATGTACTGGGGACAGGGATATGAATCAGCGCTTGAGATACGAATAGCCCTACAACAGCAAATTGCTCTGGAAGTGCTTCTAGAGGTGAAAATAGTCCATATATCACCGTATCGATGATTTTACCTTTTTCCAATACCAAGTAAACACTTCGGGCAAGACCTACAATTACACCCGCAAAAATCATCTCGCTAAAGCCCGCTGCATAGGTTCTTGCCGTCCCGTTGATTCCTAGTTTCCCGATTAGTCCACAGCTAACTCCGATCACAAAAAATAAGGAAGACATTTCATTATATCCCCAATCATATTGTGTGATCCCATATCCCATGACCACTATTCCACCTAATGAAAGAATCAAAATCAAGCCCTTTCTCCATCCAATCGCCTGACCTGGTAACACCTCTAGTTCCTTCTGCTGAACTTTTGGGCGACCACTTCGAATCATCAACCAAGTCCATAAAACAAATCCAAGGAAAAAGAAAATCATCCGGTAAAGCAGCCCTTCGGAAAGTTCTAACTCGGCAAGTTGTTGGCCAATAAGTGAGTTAAAAGGATTGATGGGAGAAAAGCCAGAACCGAGTAGTGAGGAGCCTAGCGTGAGTCCAATGATAGCTTTGATATCGAATTTTAAATTCCGGGCTAAAACCACCAATACAGGCACCATGGCAATGATCTCCTCTTGCATGGCAATCGTCGCTCCAGCAAAGGCAAAGCCTAATGAGAGAAAAATTAAAAGAAGCTGTTTCTGATTTCGGAATTTATAAATAAGTGATTCTACCCCAGCTTGCAGAGCTCCTGTTTTTTCCACCACATAAAAAGCTCCTCCTAGCAATAAAATCAAAACCAGGATATCACTACCCAAAATGATTCCTTCCGGAATGGAAACTATCAGCTCTTGCAGTGAAATGTTCTCCTTTTCAATTTGCTCATAGCTTCCCTGAAGTACCACTTCTCTTCCCGTTTTTGGGTCGAGCTCTCTAGAATAGGTCCCGGAAGGAATCAGAAAAGATGCTATCCAGGATAAAACAACAAAAGCCAATAAAATGACCATGGGATGAGGAAAGGATAGTTTCTTCATACTTCTAGGATTTTAATGATTTTTCTGGCTAGGTCTATTCGGAAATTTCCTTTGTCTCGAGTATTGGATAGGATGATAATTCCAAATTCTTTTTCGGGGTCGAAGATTAGCAAAGAGCTATAGCCCGCCTGACCACCAAAGTGTCCCATCCAATTACTCTCCGGCCCAACTGCAATCTGCTGAAATCCTGCCCAACTTTCCTTCTCGTTTACCTCAAGAGCCTGAACGTTGGATTTCAACATACCTAGGTCAGCACGGATAAGTTGAGTCGTGACTTTAATCAAATCATCGAGCGTGCTGATCATTCCGGAGGAAGGGTAGGGGCTTACTTGATACGTGAATGGATGTGGTTTGAGACGCTTCCATACATAAGTCTTTCGGTACCCCATTACTACCGGATTCTCCTCTTGCGAATTACCTTTGAAATAACTGTTTTGCAAATCTAAATCTTCGCTTAGCCACCCGTTGAGCAGATTTTCATAGGAGTGGCCGGAGTCTTTTTCCAACAGATATCCCAAAAGTTCGTAATTGAAATCTGCATATTTGTAGGATAGATTTCCCTTTCCGTTTAGTTGTTTTGGAAGCTGACTCCAGACAAAATCCTGCAAGTTCGGGGTGTTCTTTTTTCTGAAAAAACCTGAAAAGAAGCTTGCATCTCGCAGACCGGATTGATGTCGCAAGATTTGGGAAAAGCTTAATTCCCCAATTTCGGGATATTTTGAGTTTAACTCAGGAGAAAGGCTTTTTATTGAATCAAGGATATTAAGCCCATTATCCTGAAGGTAACTGGAAAGATAAAGCGCCAAAAAAATCTTAGAAATGGAAGCAACATGGATTTTTGATTGCGATGTGAGGCTGTCTTTTTTTTCCAGACTTTCATACCCGAGGGTATTTTTATAAAGCACCTGTGAGTTGGAAATAACTCCCACAGCCAAGCCTGCCAGATGATGCTCGTTTATTGTTTGAATTAAAATGGAATCAAGCTGATCTTGTTGATTCTTGATACTGATAGGAGGAGCTAAGTTGACTCTTGGAAAGCTTTGCCACCATTCTTTTGCCAGAAACAAGGCAAAAATAGTGGCAAGCCCAATAAGAATCCACTTCAATGACTGCATCAGGTCTCTTGGTTTTGTTCAACCGAAAGCACCTTTAAAGTGGGTGTTTTGGAGACGTAGTTTTTGGGAAGTTGCTTTTTCAAGTCTTTCACAAATCGGTGAAAATCAACAGTAATGGTGTGTCGGGGTGAATTGATTTGCTTGAAATCAGGGTTTTTGACCTCTTTTTCACAAAGTTCTTCCAAGTTTGCCGGGCGTTTCCAATTGCCAATTAGCTCTTGTGCCATTAGCTTGCTTTGAAGCTCTGCGCCGGGCCAGATACAGCCGAGTGGTTGGAACATACCAATGAAGTGAAGATTGGTGATTTTAGGATGAAACATTTTAAGGTAAAGAGGGACCGGTCCTGAACTGTAATCAATAAAGTCTTTGTCAAAGAAAGGATGACTCAGCCAATAGCCTGTACATGCAATGATGGTGTCGTATTCTTCTTCTTTTCCATCTTCAAAAACCACCTTTTTACCTTCAAATTTTTTGATGTCCATCCGCGGCTTGACTTTTCCATGTCGGATTTTGTGTAGCAATTCATCATTGATAGTGGGGTGCGTCGCTCCAAAGTGCTCCGTGGGTGGGCGAAGTCCGTAAGCTTCATTTTTACCGATGATGATTCGAAGGAGGATGGAATTTAAAAACATTCGAAGTCTTGGTGGAATCCATTTAGACTGTTCTGCAACTTTATCCGAAGGCTTTCCAAAAATAAATTTAGGAACAATTCGATAGCCTCTTCTCCATGAAATGGCTGTTTTCTTGGATACCCTACTCGTCTCCACAGCTACGTCACAGGCGGAATTTCCTCCTCCAATGACCAGCACCCGCTTGTCCTTGAATGGGGCGGCTTTTTTATAGTGATGGGAATGGAGAAATTCTCCTGAAAATTCACCTGGGTAATTTGGGTACCGAGGTTTCCAGTGATGCCCATTGGCTACTGCCAGATGGGTGAAAAGCTCTTTTTCCTCTATTCCATCTTTCTCAGTGGTAATTTCCCAAGTCTCCTCATCAATCCACCGACAATGCTTGACCATTATGCCAAAACGAATATGAGGATAGAGATTAAAGTGAGCTGCATAGGCCTGAAAATAGCGTCTTAGCTCATCATGTGAAGGATAGTCGGCCGTCTCCGGGTCAAAATCATCAAAGGTGAAGTCCTCGTATTGCGAGAGTGTTTTAGAAGAAATGATATGCGTAGTCTCAAATACACTTGAATGACTTTCGTCTTCAGAGTAGATCCAATTACCGCCGACATCGTGATTTCTATCAAAGGCAACTGCCTCGATTCCCTGATCTAGAAGGTTTTTAAGGGCCGTGATACCCGATGGCCCGGCACCGATGACAGCTACTTTCTTCTTCATATGGTAATATTGGAGTTTTTCTTTTCTAAAGATGAGAAGTCACAATCTAATTGATTTCTATCCCAACTTCCCACTTCAGTGGCTGCTTTATAAGTTGATTCCAAGAAGTCCAGTAATTTTTTGGTGGGATTAGTAGCTTTTTGAACAGCTTCATAGGGTAGAATAAACTCTCCTAAATCATCACTCCAACGGGCCTCCTCAGGTTGGATTTTTTTGTTTTTAAAATCGGGATGGTTTGGATAGCAATAGGCATAGAAAACTGCCTGTGGAAATTGCTCTCCTCCTGGCCAAAAACCCACACTGAATACCTCATGCGAATAAGCTTCCTGCATGACTTCTTTGGCTAGATTGGGTACTTCTCCTTCGAATTCTGGGGCAGTAGCTCCAGAGAAACGCGTATATGCCAGATCAAATGATCCCCAAAAGAAATGAATGGGACTGTTTTTTCCTCTGAACCTTGAGCGAAATACCGTCATCACATTATGGATTTGAATCAACGCTTTCCAGATATTTTTGGCTTCGTTTGGAAGGTAGGGGATTCTTTTGGTGTTTTGGTCGAAGGGAATGGCATCAGGAATTTCATTCGGGGTTTTTGTGATTTTTACCTTTATCCCGATAAAGTCTAGTTTTTCCCGAAGTTGTTCATAAAAACTAGCTACCGTCTGGTTGCCTAGCGAAAATCTGTCGCGAGTACCATTGGAAGATCGAACTTTCAGCTCGTGCTGGGTAAAGTCAAATTTGATTTCAAAAATACCTCCTTCATAGGGAATTGGTCCGGTAGTCATGCCTTGAGCATCCAAATAAAGCGCTACATGCCAAGAGTGGTTTTGCCAAGGTGATTTTCTGAGCCGGACCTTGCCTACCATCTGCGACCATTGATGTAAAAGATATGCGGTGTCCTTGTAGGCACTATAATCTAAAATGGGCCATTTTGCTTTCATACTCACAACAGAAAAGTTTCCTTCAATTTAAATCATTTATTCAAAGCATTACAATAATTAGGGTTTCAAAAGGATTTTTTTAAGATTTTCCAATCCCTGAGTGGCAGGTAGGACGAGGTACTTTGCTCGGTGATGTAGCTTGGAGGATGGGATATTGGGGTCAACAACAAAGATCTCTGCCTGATCCGGCACATAGGAAACCAAGCTTGCTGCTGGATAAACCTCCAATGAGGTACCTACAATCACAAAAATATCAGCTTGTTGTGCCAGTTCGATAGCATCTAGCATTTTGGGTACAGGCTCTCCAAACCAAACCACATGAGGTCTAAGCTGACTCCCTTTTGCGCATTTGTCCCCTTTTTTTATTTCCCAATGATCCAAGTCATAGACCAATTTTGGATCGAGTGAACTCTGCGCTTTTCTTAATTCACCATGAAGATGCAATACTTGAGATGATCTAGCTCTTTCGTGGAGATCATCGACATTTTGGGTGATGATTTGAACTTCATAATGTTCTTCCAATTCCGCTAATATCCGGTGTGCCAGATTAGGCTGGCACTCGTACATTTGCTTTCTTCGGAGGTTATAAAACTCTAGGACTAAATCCTGATTTCTGCGCCAGCCTTCTGGAGAAGCCACTTCCATGAGATCATGACCTTCCCATAGTCCACCTGAGTCCCTAAAAGTTTTTATCCCGCTCTCAGCAGAGATTCCGGCACCGGTCAATACAACAAGTTTTTTCTTATGCATGATTTCTTAGCGTTGACATAGGAAGTTTCTTAATTAGTTCGGAGGTAGATAATCCAGAGGCATAAGGTCTGCTACTTTTTTCCAACCCATGTATCCATCTATCAATATCGCAAATGGATCTGGATAGCTGCCATTCTCAAAAATCTGTAATTTTTTATTTTGAAAATACAGGGTAGAAATCTGAGGTCCAGGTTTTTTGGGGTTATTTTGACCAAGGTATTCTCTTGGTTCCGACTCTAGTTTGAAAGTGACATGTAAAGCAAAATCAACTTCTAAAAATGTGTTGTTTTCCGAGTCTCTGGATAGTAAAATTTTAGGATCAATTGGACTCTTTTCCAATTGATCAATACTGTCTGGTAAGCTTTCTTTATCTAAAAAGTCTCTTTTGAGAATGGACTTTATGGTTTCTGAAGAAGTTGAATCGTATTGCTTTTTGGCCTGAAGGATTAGACTATCAGCAGGTTTATCGGGATTGGGAATACGGTGTAACCTACGAATCTCAAATCCTTCTTCGCTTGCGATTCCTTGATGCAAACTTCTAATCAGATGTTGGAGACTACCTTGATAGGCTTCTAGTCGATTCTTTTGGATTTTTCGTAATCTCGACTTAGATAAATCTCCTTCTTCCGTGAAAAGCGGATATCCAGCATACTGATAGGTCGATCCTCTTGATCTGAATTGAAACTCTTCAAGCTGAAAATCCAAGTAATAGCCCAGGTTTGGGTTGTGAATTTTTAAATTTTTGGTGGCAGTTACTCGAAGTATTCCTTTTTGGGATTGATCATCCATTCGAAGGACTTTCTCATTTTCAATTTTCGCTTTGGAAGCATTTTTACTATTTCCGAGAAAGTAGAGTTTAAAAGTTTGAAGATTTTTATACCAAGAAGGATCACGCTCATCTTCGACTTCAATTTCATTCAGCTCAGTATCGCTTGGTTTCAAAAATATGATATAACCGGGTTTTGGTAATCTATTTGATTGGATCGAGAAGGTAGCACTTTCATATCCCAGCATTCGTACGATTACCTCAAAACTCCCAGAAGGAATCTCCATGGAAAAGACCCCATTTTCATCTGCCGTTGTACCTAAAGTGGTATTAGCCAAGTAAACAGTTGCATAGGGAATGGGGCTTTCTGTAACGGGCTCAAGTATTCTGCCTTTCAGGATCTGCTGTGAACTAGCTGCAAAAGAAATGATATGAGTGAATAATAGTACATAGATCCATTTCATAGGAAAATCTATAAAAAAAGCCGGATTTTACCGGCTCTTTGAATTTATTTTTTCTTTGAAAATCTTCCTCCCCGTTTTTTGGGCTCTGGCTGATTTTCAATGATTTCTATCGTCTCAGCATAGCTTAGCTTCTCTGCTTCCTTATCCTTTGGGATTTTGAAGTTATTCTTTCCAAACTTGATGTAAGGCCCCCAGCGTCCATTGAGGATCTGGATATCGGGATTTTCATCAAAGGATTTGATGTGTTTTTTGGCATCAGCTTCCCGCTTATCCTTGATCAATTGGATAGCTTCTTCTTCAGTGATGCTTAATGGGTCTTGTTCTTTTTTCAAGGAAACAAAGTTGCCATCATGTCGGATGTAGGGTCCGAACCTTCCAATGGCAGCCACCATTTTTTTGTCCTCAAACATTCCTACATCACGAGGTAGTTTGAATAGTTCAAGAGCATCCTCTAGACTGATATTTTCGATAAACTGCCCTTTTTTGAGGCTTGCATATTTTTTATCCTCGTCTTCACTGTCACCGATTTGTACTAGCGGACCAAATTTCCCCAGTCTTGCCGTAATTGGCTTTCCATTTTCAGGATGATTGCCAAGGAATCGACTGGAATTGACATCTTGACGAGATACTTGCTCAGTTTCCTCGACACTATGGTGGAAGTTACCGTAGAATGCATCAATCATATCCTGCCAATCTTGTCCTCCTGCGGCGATGTCGTCGAACTCCTTCTCCACTTTTGCGGTGAAATTGAAGTCAATGACATTTGGAAAGTGCTCGACTAAGAAATCATTCACGACCATGGCAATATTGGTTGGAAATAATTTCTGTTTTTCAGCGCCCGTAATTTCTGTCTTGGTGCTTTCCTGAAACATTCCATCTGAAATAATCATCTCCTGATATTCCCGTGGATTACCATCCCGACTCTCTTTGATGACATACTCTCTCTTCTGAATAGTCGAGATCGTAGGCGCATAGGTAGATGGACGTCCAATTCCCAGTTCTTCCAGCTTCTTGACTAGACTTGCTTCCGTATATCTCGGTGCAGCACGGGTAAAGGACTCTCTCCCTTTCATTTCTTTCAAGTCCAGAGCCTGTCCAATTTGCATAGGTGGAAGGAGGGATTTGTTTTGTGTATCTTCTTCCTCATCATCATCCGTAGATTCCAAATATACTTTCAGGAATCCATCAAACTTAATTACTTCTCCATGAGCTGAAAGGGTTAAGTCTGAGTTGGAAATATTGATGGACACATTGGTTTTTTCCAGTTGAGCATCAGCCATTTGAGAAGCAATCGCACGCTTCCAAATAAGTTCGTAAAGTCGTTGCTCGTTTCTGTCCCCGTCTACTTGAGCTCTAGAAAAGTCTGTCGGTCTAATAGCCTCGTGAGCTTCCTGAGCACCTTCAGACTTAGTGGTAAATTTCCGTGCCTTGTGGTAATCGTTTCCGTACTCTCCTTTGATAGCAGATTCTGCAGAGTTCATCGCCTCATCTGATAGGTTGACACTATCTGTACGCATGTAGGTGATTTTACCTGCTTCATATAGCTTTTGTGCCACCGACATAGTTTGGGCTACAGAGAAATACAACTTGCGCGAAGCTTCTTGCTGTAGGGTAGAAGTGGTAAAGGGTGGAGCAGGAGATTTTTTTGCTGGTTTTTTCTCAAGATTTCCTACGGAAAAATCTGCCTCCAGACAGGCTTTTAGAAAGTCTTCCGCATCCTGCTTGGTTTCAAATTTTCTGGGTAATTCAGCTTGAAAGGACTTGCCATCCACTTCAAATTGAGCTGTAATTCGGAAAGTAGATTTCGCTTTGTGTGCTTCGATTTCACGCTCTCGCTCGACGATCAGTCGCACAGCTACAGACTGTACACGACCTGCCGAAAGTCCAGTTTTGATCTTTTTCCATAAAACCGGTGAAAGTTCAAAACCTACCAATCGGTCCAAAATTCTTCGAGCCTGCTGCGCATTGACCAAATCATAGTCGATTCCTCTTGGGCTCTCAATAGCTCGCTGTATTGCATTTTTGGTAATTTCCCGGAAGACAATTCGCTTAGTGTTTTCGTCTTTCAGCTTGAGTACTTCTTTGAGATGCCAAGAAATGGCTTCACCTTCGCGGTCGTCATCACTCGCAAGATAGATAGTCTCTGCATCCTTGATAAGGTTTTTGAGGTTTTTGATGACCTCCTTTTTATCTGGAGAAACCTCATAGGTTGGCTTGAAACGATTTTTAATATCGATGGCCTTGTCTCCTTTGGGCAGATCTCTTATATGTCCGTAACTGGACGCAACTTTAAAATCCTTCCCCAAATAGCCTTCAATGGTTTTGGCTTTAGCAGGTGACTCGACGATGACTACGTTTTTGGACATAAAAATTTTAGAATTAGGCTCGAGGGCTTGTTTTGAAAAGCTAAAAATAGAGGGCATTGTTTTCACCTGCAACTATTAATAATTCAGTTGATTGAATGGCAGGGTGATTGTGCACTTATATATATGTAGGGAGCTAATCAAAAATTTTATCCAAAATGAAGCATTTATTTTTAATGAGGCATGGGGAGGCCAGTTTTTCAGCAGATTCAGATTTTGAAAGAACTCTTACTTCAAGAGGTCGGGAAAAAATAGTGCGTATTGCAAAAAGCTTCAATGAAAACACCCCTGAAATAGACATTATGTATTGCTCTAGTGCTAGTAGGACACAAGAAACAGCGAAGATTTTTTCCCAGACGGTACTGATCAAGAATCAAGAATTTACCCGAATTATCTACGATGGGGATATGAGGGACTTGATGGATTTGGTGGAAAATTGTTCGGATGAGTTTGACCGACTTCTAATTGTGGGGCATAATCCAGTAATCAGTATGCTCGCCTCCAGTCTCTGTGATGGGATATATCGAAATATGCAACCTGGGGACCTGATTGCTATCGAATTTCCTCTAGATTCCTGGAATTCTGTAACTTTTGGTAGCGGAATCTTACTCGAGATTATGAGTTGATAGGAGTTAATTAACAAATATTTATAGCAAAATCGTAATATTACGAAAAAATCGTTTTCATTTTCTGAAAATTCACTTACCTTTCAATCATGGAAGAGCTAAGCGAATATGAGGAGCAGATAATGCGGATTTTTTGGAAGAATAAACGTGCGGTCGTTCGGGAGATTTTGGAGGAATTACCTGACCCAAAACCACCCTACACCACGCTAGCATCATCAGTAAAGCTACTCGAGAAGAAAGGCTATCTCAGTCATCGTACCTATGGAAAAACTCATGATTACTTTCCGGTCATTTCCCAATCTGATTACCGTACAAACCGCTTTAATAAGCTTGTGAGCAATTTTTTTGGGGGCTCTGTAGAGAATGTGCTTTCTTATTTGGTGTCTGAAAAAAGAATATCTGATAAGGAAGTGGATGAGCTTCAAAAGTTGATTGATAAATACGATAAGGAGTAGACCATGATCCACGTTTTACCATATATCGTAGAGTTTTCTTTTTGCCTGTTGGTATTGATGGGCTTTTATAGGCTTTTTCTTGCTCGACTGACTTTCTTTGGATCGACTAGGATTTATTTGTT